>JABUUX010000280.1 GCA_021442965.1 Treponema sp. | reverse complement strand
ACTGCGATTCGCTTACAATAAATAACGACGGAATTACAACACTTTTGGGAAGCGTTACTACAAGCGGAAATCAGACTTACAAAAATGCAGTGACATCATCAGGCGGAACACTTACTGGGGTAAACATAAGTTTTGAAAACACGGCAAGTGTAGCAGGCGGAACAATTTCTGGTGCAGATATAACGTTTACAGGAGCTGCATCATTTACAGATGACATATCAGTTACTTCTACAGGATTAATCAAGTTTGGAAGTACTGGAACTATATCAGATACAAAAACTCTTACTGTAACAGGAAACTTTGAAAATACAGGAAATGTTTCCGGCGGAAATCTGAAATTTACAGGAGCGACCGGCTCAGAATATACAATCAAACCGACAGGAAATATTACATCAGAAATTGAAATTGATACGGCTGGAAAAGAAAGTTTAGCTTACGAATTGAACAGTGGAAATCTTACTGTAACGAACGGAACTTTTGATTCAGACGGAAACGATATAACTTTAAGCGGAGATTTTACAAACTCAGGTACATTTAATGCAGGGGCGGGAAATGTTACTGTAACAGGAAATCTTACAAACTCAGGTACATTTAGCGGAACCTCTGCAAGTACTGTTTCTGTAAAAGAAACTCTTGACGCAAGGCTTGGAACCTGGAGTCACGCGGGTAAAATAAGTTTTGACGGAAGTTCAGACCAGCTTTTCAAAAATGATTCGTCAAAAGAATATCCAAGCCTTGAAGTGAACTCAAATGTAAAAATTGTTCAGGCTGACGGCACAACTGAAAATGCTTTGAAAGCTGAAAGCCTAACTGTTTCTTCTGCAAAAACTTTGACAGCAGGTGATGTTACTGTTTCATCATCAGCACAGGTAACAGGAACTATAACCGCAGAAGATGTAACAAACAACGGAACTTTCACTATTGACGGAACGTTGTCAGCAGGCGATTTTGTAAATGCTTTTGGAAAAACTGTGGCTGGAAACAGCATAATCAACGTGTCGGGAACTCTTACAGATTCAGGTTCATGGACTCACACAGGAACAATCAGCTTTAATGGAACTGGTGTTCAGCTTTTCAAAAATACCGCAAGTAATTCTTATCCTGCTATCACTACAACCAAAGGTCTTAATGTTGTTCAGGCGGACGGAAGCACTGCAAACAGCCTGAAACTAAAATCACTTTCTGTACCGGCTTCAACTACCGTTTCTGTTGCAGGTCTTACTTTTGATTCAAACGGTTCAATTACAGGAAGCGGAAAAGTAACTGCGTCAGGAGATTTTTCAAGTTCCGGAACATTCACTGCAAGTGCATGTGAAATTGTATTTACGGGAACTAACGTTACGGTAGGCGGAAACAATACCTTTAATAAAGTTTCATTCAGTGGTACAGGTACAATCGGAATAACGGGAACAAATAGTTTTACTGATTCTGCATTCACCGGTAGTGGTGCTGTTATAACTTTCAGTAATGGAAATACATTTGGTGACGTTTCATTCACCGGAGCCGGAAGTACAGTAAAATTCGGTGCGAATAAAACTCAAACTGTAACGGGAACTCTTACATCAAGCGGAACTTCGGGAAGTGAAATTATACTTACAACGGATGCCGCAAGTCCTGGTGTAAGCGATACTTCAACCTGGTGGATTCTTGATATTCCTGATTCATCAAACTGCAGTCTTTCTTATACAAAAATCCAGTATTCAAAATCAGAAAAGGAACTTGTAAAAGACTGGGGAAGTACGGTAACTGAATCAGTAACTGATTCAACATATAACTGGTTTATCAGAAAATTCTACTGGTTTGGTGGAAGTTCTACTTCCTGGGCAGATGCCGGAAACTGGAAATCATCTGCAAGTGCAGCGGGAACAATGTCCACGGCTCCAGCAGAAAAATCAGATATTAATGAAATCATTATTTACGATAATGCCACTTACGTTCCGATTTTAAGTTCGTCTGAATATAAGGCAAAAACTTTTGCAGTTGAAACCGGTAAGAAAATTGATCTGAACGGAAAGAAACTTACTGTATTAAACGGCTTTGAAAATAAAGGTGAAGTCACTCTTAGTGGCGGGACTCTAGAAACTGGTAAAATTACAAACAGCGGAACATTATCTTTAGGCGGGGGAACTTTTAAAACCTTAACAGAATTCACAAACGAAAGCACAGGTTTAATCATTTCTACGGGAAGCGGTACAGTAACACTTCCGTCTGATACTACAAAAATTTCAGAAAGCGGAGAATGGGAATACACAGACGGCGCAATAACAGATCTTCTTGTTTACAATAATCTTACTGTTAGCGGAGATTCTTCTCTTGGAAGTGCAGTGACGGCAAATGGTACTCTGACTATAGATTCTGGAAAAACTCTGACACTTGGAAATTACACTTTGAATGCTGGAAGTGTACTAAACAGTGGTACAGTTGCAATTAGTGGCACTGGAAATTTAACTTCAAGCGGAGAAGTGACAAATGATGATACTGTCGTAATCAGTGGAGCCGGAAATCTTAATGCTAGCGGAAAGCTTACAAATAACGGAACAATAGAAATCTCTGGTACCGGCCGCCCGAATAAAATGGACGGAGAGCACGGACTTGTAAAATATAACGGAACAGATACTCAGGAAATTAAAGCCTTCAGTTATTATAACCTTGAACTTTCAAATACAAGTACAACAGGATTAACTGTATCAGATAATGTAACAGTAAAAAATAATCTTACGGTAAGTAAAGATTCTTCTGTAAGTATAACGGCTGGAAAATCTTTCACCGTTTCTGGAAAAACTGATTCTACCGCAGGGACAGAAAAACTTACATTTACAGGAACAGGCTCTGTTATATTTGGTGGGGCAGTTGGAAGTGTAAAAGAGTTTGCGTCACTTTCTGTAAACGGGGCTGTCACAATCAACGGTGGAAGTGTAAAGACAACAGGAAATCAGACTTACACTGGGGCTTTGACACTTGGGGCTGATACAACGTTTACCGGAACAAATGTAACATTCGAAAGTTCTGTGACAGGTGGTGGAAAAAGTCTTACTGTAAGCGGAAACGGAGAGTTTGACGGATCTGTTTCTGGTGTAGGAACTTTAGCAGTAAGCGGAAATACCGAACTTAAATGTGCTTCTGTAAATACGGGAAGCGGAAATCAGTCTTACGGCGGAACAGTTACCGTAACACGTGCTGCAGCTGAAAAGACAACTCTTATTTGTGGTGAAGTTTCATTCAGTGGAAATATTTCCGGAAGTGAACTTGATATAAACGGAAATGTTGTGATTCCATCCGGAGTTACAGTTGCATCTGGAAATGTAATTAAAATTACAGGAAATCTTAAAACAGACGGAACCTATAAGCCTGGGGCAGATCTTGAAATCGGCGGAAATCTTTCTGGAAACGGAGTTCTTTCTGCAACCGCTGGAATGACATCATTTACAGGAAGTGCAGTTTCTGTAAGCGGAAGCAATACTTTCAACGATTTGAAATTTGGAACTGCAGGTCAGACTGTAACTTTTGATTCGGGAACTACCCAGACAGTAGACGGAAAATTTGTTGCTCAGGGAGCAAGCGGAAATCTTATTACATTAAAATCAGATTCCGGTACATGGACTTTTAAATTTACAGAAAGCAATACAAATAATGTTATTGAATATCTTTCTCTTAAAAACTCAGTCTTTGTTGATAAAAATGGCGGAACAAACCCGGCAGCCGCCCTTAATTCAACTGACGGCGGAAACAATACAAACTGGATTTTCCCGGGTCACGCTTATACTTGGGTTGGTGGAACAAGCGGAAGCGAAACAGACTGGAATACAAAAGAAAACTGGACTCCTGCTACAGTTCCTGGTAAAGGTGCGGTAGTTACAATTCCTTCGGGTAAATCTTATTATCCGGTTTTGACTGGTGCCATTGATTTATATTACAACGCAAATGCAAAAGGATATATTACGATTGCAGGGGATGGCACAGATAACGCTTCATTAAATCTTTCTGGAAAAGATTTGAAATGTTCTGAAGTAACGAATAACGGTGTTCTTAAAATCGGAAACGGAAGTACACTCACTCTTGATAAACTTACAAATAACAGAGTTCTTCAGCTTGAAGGAACTGAAAGTTTTAGTGCTGTTGGAAGTGTAGTAAGTGCTGCAGGTTCAACTGTTGAATATTACGGAACTACAGCTGACACAACAAACTGGATTTCTAAAGTTACTGATGGATATAAAAATCTTCTGATTGATTCAGGTGCTGTTCTAAAAATTGATGCATCTTCTGGTACTGAAGTAAAAGCGGTTAATGTTACAAATAACGGTACTGTAAACGTAAGCGGAAAAAATCTTACAGTCTTAGGAACACTTACAAATAACAGCACAATTTCTGTTTCCAAAAATCTTACCGTGTCAGGTAATCTTACAAATAATGATGCTGTTTCTGTTTTACAGAACGGAAAACTTGATTTTGTGTCATATACAGGTGACGGAACAAATGACAAGATTTCTGTAACAGAAGGTACTTTGACTCATTCAGGAACAGATGATGTAACAGTAACAAATCTTGAAACTACTACAAGTGCAGAAATTAACGGAACAACTGCAAGCGGAAAATATCTTACTTTCACAAATACAACTTACAACAGTGCAGATCTTACAACGACAGGAAATGTAAAACTGCCTGAAACAGTAAGCTCTGATACTGTCGGAAATATCACTGTCAATTCAGGAAGTCTTACTACTACAGGTGCGGTTATTTCAGGTGATTTGACAGTAACTTCAGGAACTTTCACAAACAATGCAGCGCTCACTTGTGGTGCTTTGAATATAAACGGAACATTCACACAAGGCTCTGTTGTTACAGCTGATTCAGTAACAATCGGAACTGGCGGTACTTTTACAGTTGGAGCAAATACAATCACAGTAAAAGGTAACTGGACTGATAATTCAGAAACGGGATTCAGTGCCGGAACAGGTCTTGTTAAATTTGACGGAACAAATACTGAAATTACAGTAAAAGAAAAATCGGAATTCAATAAGGTTGAAGCAGCCTCTACAAAAATCACTCTTGGTGAAAACCTTAAAGTAAAAAATGAATTCAAATTTACAAAAAATCTGGAAATTGATAATGGCAATTATGAATCAACATTCAGCGGTGCAGTTTTATCAGACGGAACAAAAAATCTTACATTCTCAGGTACTGGAAAAGTAACATTTGAAAGTACACTTGATAGCGCTGGAAACATTACAATCGGTGGAAATACTGTATTTGGTGGGGCAGTGGGAACTACTTCTGTTACATCACTTTCTGTAAGTGGAACCAGCACAATAAACGGCGGAACTGTAAAAACCACAGGTAACCAGACTTACACAGGAAGTGTCACTGCAACAGACTGTGCGTTCACGGGAAATGACATTTCATTTAATGGTGCTGCTTCAATTAGCGGGGGAAGCCTTTCGGGAAGAAATATTTCTTTTGCCGACACAGCATCGTTTACAGATGATACAGCAGTAACACCAACAGGGCTTTTCACATTAACTGGAAATGCAGCAATAACAGATGGAAAGATTCTGACTGTAAAAGGTAACTTCAAAAACGATGGAACAGTTTCTGGCGGAACTTTAAAGTTTACCGGAGAAAGCGGAGATGATTTTGATATAACATCAAATGCTCAAATTACATCACTTATTGTAATTGATTCTGACGGAACAGAAACTCTTAAAAGCGCACTTTCAGCAAAAGACCTTACAATAACAAAAGGAACACTTACTTCTTCAAATAATAGCATTACTCTTACAGGAGATTTGGATAACAGCGGAACAATTTCAATTTCCGGTTCTACAACAGAAGTTACGGTTGGAGGAAATGCTACTAACAGCGGAACTTTTGATACAGACTATAAACTGAACTTGAAAGGTAATCTTACAGATACCGGTGATATGACTGGTATGGAAGAAATTGTATTTACGGGAACTTCCAGTTCTGTTCAATACTTTAACAATAAAGCGGATACAGAATATAAATCAGTTGTAATCAGTAATGAAACCATAACTTCGGGAACTGCAACAGAACTCAAAGTAACAAATCTTTCTGTAGAGGCTTCAAAGAAATTTACACTTACAAAAGACCTTACAGCTTCCGGAACTCTTTCTTTAGGAAGCGGTTCAGAACTAGTTGCGGCAGAGAACACAGTCACCTTCGCCGCTTATACAAAAGCTTCTGACAATACTGATAAGATTACTGTAAACGGCGGAAAACTTGTTTCCTCGGCAGCGAGTGTTTCAATCGGAACAATTGACGTTACAACATCAGCTGAACTTGATTTTACGGGAACGGTAAATTCTACAAATTTCGTTTCAACTCCTTCACTTACAATTCCTTCCGGTTCTGATGTAACTCTTCCAGTGGGATCGTCTGTATCTGCTACGGTAAACGGTAAGATGACTGTTTCGGGAGATGGCGTGTTCACTTCGGCAACAGTAAACGGAACTTTGACACTTGGTGGTGACACTTCGTTTAGGTCAGTCACGATTGGAGCTTCTGGAAGTCTTGTTGCAAAAACCGGCGGAACAACATTAAACGTTTCCGGTAACTGGACTGACGGAAATGCTGCAGGCGGATTTACTGCAAACTCAAGCACTGTATCATTTACTGATACTGCAGCACTTTCGGGTAAATCAACTTTCTATGATTTGAAAGCACAAAATCTTGGCGGAAAGAAAATTACATTTGCTTTAGGTTCAGAATTTATTCTTCAAAATGATATTTATCTTTCTGGAACTTCTACTGGAAGCAGACTTAAAGTTTCGGGTTCAGGAATTATCAAAGTTTCTGAAAATTATTCAAAAGAAAGTGGAAAATACCTGAACTTTACAGGAACTGCACCAAAACTTATTGGAGTTACATCAGCTTCTTCGGACGATATTTATGCTCTGGCACTGGAGTCAATCGCAACTCCTTCTACAAACAGCTTCCCTAACGGATGGATTAACGGAGACAAAACATTTAT
>JABUUX010000198.1 GCA_021442965.1 Treponema sp. | reverse complement strand
GAATATATCCTTTATATATTTCCCTAGAAAAAACAAGAAGTGAACTTTTAAGTGCAGAAAAATCCTTAAAAGAAAAAAATATCAAATTAAAAGAAGAGACAGAAACTTTTATTTCGGTTGAAAAAGAATATAATTCTTTAAATGTTCAGGAAGTAGAAATAGAAGAGCTTAATAAAAAACTTAAAGAATTGGAAATTGCAATATCCTTAAAAGAGGGTATAAATATTTTAGAAAATAAAATAACTGTCGCAGGTGAATTAGAAGAGAGTTTAAAAAAGCAAGTTAATGATCTTCAAGTTGTTATTGAAAATTTGTTAAAGAAAAAGAAAGAAGAAGAACTAAAACATATGGCAGGATTAATTTCTGAAACTCTAGAGGATGGAATTCCATGCCCGGTTTGTGGTTCAATTCATCATCCAAACTTAGCTTTGAAAACAGAAATTGCTGCTGGTATTGATAAAGAAATATATAATAACGAACTTGCCTATAAAAAGATTGAAGCTAAATTAAAAGAATCTCATGACATATTGATTTCATTAAATTCTGAACTTTCTATAAAAAAAGATAATTTTTCTGAATTAAACTTTGGAGAGCCTCTACCTGAGAAAGATTTTTATATAACTAAAATCTGTGTGCTTTCTGAACATATAAAAAATGTAAAGAAAATGTATATACAAAGTAGCGAATTAAAAATGAAGTTAGAAGGTGAAATAAAGCAACTTAAAGTTTTAGTTGAAAGATGTAATGCAAATGTCATTACAAATGAGCAAGAGTTTAAAGAGGCGTTTGCTGCTTCACAATTTGCTTCAATTGAAGATATAAAAAAAGCTTACCTTAATGAAAATGATACAGAATCTTTAAGAAACGAAATATCAGATTTTGATATAGAAATTGCAGCAATTTCAGAAAGCCTTTCATTGTATAAAGTAAAAAGGTCAAAAGATTCTATTTCTGAAGAAAGTAACAGATTAAAAAAATGTATTATAGACAAAACAAAAGAAGAAGAAGAATTGAAAATTCAAAGGGATGAAATATTAAAAAGAAATGCAAAATTATTAAATATATTTGAGCGTAGTGTTAGTCTCGAAGAAAAACGTATTACCATGGAAAAGGAATATAAACCCCTTCAAAAGCTTGATGATGATTTGAATGGAAGAAATCCAAAGAAATTGAATTTTGATTCCTGGGCATTGGGTGTTTATTTTGACCAGATTCTAAAAGCAGCAAGTGAAAGATTTAGTGAGATTTCCAGAAATAGATATTACTTTAAACTTAAAGAAGATATTTCCGGTTTAGGTAAAAAAGGTTTGGATTTTTTAGTTTGTGATACTTATAACGGAACGGAAAGAGAAGTGGGTACTTTGAGTGGAGGGGAAACATTTATGGCTTCTATCAGCCTTGCCCTTGCCATGACAGATTTTGTAGGTGCAAAAAATTGTTCAATGCAGATGGAGTCTTTATTTATTGATGAAGGTTTTGGAACTTTGGATACAGAAACACAAGAAATGGCTATGGAAATTCTTACCAGATTATCTGATGGAAATAAAAAAATCGGTATTATCTCCCATGTTGAAAACTTAAAACAGACTATACGCAGTCAGATTCAAGTTATAAAAACAACAAGGGGATCTTATATAAAACAAGTATAATAATTAAACCTCATTTAAAAGGTCTGTAAAATAACCGCTTGAAGAAATTGGTTCTCCACCTTTTGTAAGATGCTGAGTGTCTCCAAGTCTTTCTACTCTAAACCAAGCAGTTTCGTTTTCAACTTCTTCTGAATTTATTATTGTTACAGATGTCGGTGGAACATAAAATCCTTGCCATAGTTGCATTGGAGAAATATTTATAAGGTGAGAAATAATAGCAAACATTACTCCAAGGTGACATGTAAAAACTAGGGTATAATTTTCATCCTGATGTTTTTCTGAAATTAATTGATATTTCTTAATCTCTGGATTGAGGGATCCAAGAGTTCTCTGGTTTGAAACTTTATAATAAAGACCTTTTCTTTTATAACCGTATTCAGAAAGTATTTCGTCTATACCGTTGCAAACCATATCGTAATAATTTTTTCCATTTCCAGATTTAATGAATTTTGTTTTATACCATTTGTCTTTATTAAAAAAATCAGGTTTTGAACAAAAATATGAAGGCTTTAAATCCCACATAAGTCTGTTTTCTCCTGTAAAAGGATCTTTAACCGAATAATGAAATTCCTGCAGCCAGTCTTTTGTAATTTGTGTTCGTCCAAGTTTGGTAAGACTTGGAGCAATTGTATTTTGAGCTCTACCTAATGGTGAAGTGTAAAAAGCTGTAATGTTTTTCCATTTACAAACACGCTCTGTAAGGAGTGAAACTTCTCGATTTCCTTTTTCTGTAAGTGAATCATTTTTGTAATCTGGATCTCCATGACGTATAAAAATCAGTCTCATAAAAAGTGTCCTTAAAAATTTTATGTATAGAACGCAACAATGGCGTTAATAATTTTATAAAAAAGGCTGATTCTAAATTATGAATCAGCCTATTACAAATTTAATCAAAAAAGAAATCTGTCGTTATAAAGGTCATCTCTAAAAATTGCAATTTTTAAAGACTCCATAAATAATTATTTTACGAATTCTTTTTTAAGAAAATCTAAATCCAGTTCAGGATACAAAACATGAGCAGAAAGGAGAGTGTTGACACGTTTTCTTGCCTGTTGTTTTGTTTCGTCAGAAATTTCAATTTTCCCTTTAGCCGGTTTTCCTTCTTTTGTTACACCTGGCTTTGTGTTTTTAAGTACAAAGTCAACAATTGAAGCAACTTCTTTCATATCGTCTGTATTCATGCCAAGTGTTGTAAGGGCAGGGGTTCCAAGTCGTACACCGCTAGTCCACCATGCTCCATTTTTATCGTATGGCAGAGCATTTGCATTTGCTGTAATTCCGCATTCAAAGAGTGCTGCTTCTGCCTGTTTTCCGGTAAGACCATAGCAGGTTACATCACAAAGCATAAGGTGATTATCTGTTCCTCCTGTTTGAAGCGGAACTCCATATCCTTTTAGAGCTTCTGCAAGCGCTGACGCATTTTTTACAACATTCTGTGCCCATGTCTGATATTCTGTTGTATTAGCTTCTTTAAATGCTATAGCTTTTGCAGCCATTATGTGCCCAAGAGGACCTCCCAAAACCATAGGACAGCCTTTGTTTACATAATCTGTAAATTCTTTTTTACAAAGAATCATTGCTCCACGAGGTCCTCTTAAAGTTTTATGTGTTGTTGTAGTAACAATATCTGCCCATTTTACAGGGTCATAATCATCAGTAAATACTTTACCGGCAACAAGACCTGCAAAGTGAGCCATATCAACCATAAGAACAGCTCCACACTTGTCTGCAATCTCTCTGAAGCGTCGGAAATTTATTTTACGAGGGTATGCTGAAAAACCTGTTAGAAGAATAAGAGGCTTAACTTCCATGGCCTGCTTTTCAATCTGATCGTAATCCAAAAGTCCTGTATCCTTATCAACTCCATAAGGATGGCTTTCGAACATACGGGCAGAAACATTCATTTTATAACCATGTGTAAGATGTCCGCCGCAAGAATAATCAAGCCCCATAAGGCGTTGATTACCAAATTTTTTACGAAGATCATCAAACTGTTCTGCAGTAAGATCATTCAAAGATTTTACACCAAGTTCTTCAAGAGTTGGTGTCTCAACTTTAGCTGAAAGGATTGCCCAATAAGCAACCAGATTGGTATCTGCGCCTGAATGTGGCTGGACATAAGCATAATCAGCTCCGAATAGTTTTTCAGCTTCACGGGCTGCAGTATTTTCAACAGCATCAATATTAACACACCCACCGTAATAGCGGTGTTCAGGGTATCCTTCGGCATATTTATCTGTAAGCAGGTTTCCCATGGCTGCCTGAGTGCTTAACGAACAATAGTTTTCTGAAGCTACAAGTTTAAGGTGGCTTCTCTGATTTTCAAGTTCGTTCACAATGCTTGCAGCAATATCCGGACCTACTTCTGAAACTTTCTGAAGGTTTGCAACATATGCACACATTGCGGCATTTGGTTTGTTTCCGCAAGATTCAAGATAATTTTCTAAAGGTGTACTCATTTTTATTCCTCGTTGAGTATTAATTTTTTAATATAATAGAAGAAATGAAAGGAAAGGTCAAAAGCTTATATTATAAAAACTTTGTAGACTAAACATTATAAAATCAATATAATAACATAATTAAATATTTTTTAGAGGTCGTAAAGATGATTTTTCCTTTGGAAGAACTTGTAAAATTTGATGGAAATGTTTATGAAATCACTGCAGCCGCAAGCCGCCGTGCGTATCAGATGGCAAAAGTAAATGATCCTGAAATTGAAGAAAATGACGGAAAAGATGTTTGCGTAGCAGCCAAGCAGCTTTTCGGAGAAAAAGTAACATACAGAGTTGAAAATACAGATAATTAATGAATCAGATTCCTGTTATTGTAATTTTTGCGCCAACTGCATCAGGAAAGACTGCCTTAACATTTGAGTTATTCTCAGAGGAAGGCAGTCATTTTATTTTAAACGGAAAAGCAGAAATAATTAGTGCAGATTCTATGGCTGTTTATAAAAATATGGATATTGGGACTGCAAAACCTGATTCTGACTTTTGCCGAAAAATCCCTCATCATTTAATAAGTATATGTGATATAAAAAAACAGTTTTCTGTAGCAGATTTTGTAACACAAGCTGACAGAATTTGCGAAGAAATATATAGTCGGGGAAAAATACCTGTTGTAGCGGGAGGAACCGGTTTTTATATAAGGAGTTTTTTACTGGGACTTCCTGAAACCCCTGAGTCAGATGAAACAATCAGAAGGTTACTGAAAGAAAGACTTGAATTAGAAGGCAAAGAAAAACTTTATTCAGAGCTTAAAGAAAAAGATCCGGAAAGTGCAAGTGTTATTCATCCTAATGATTGTTACAGGATTTTACGTGCTTTGGAAGTGTTTTATATTACAGGAAAGCCAAGATCTTTTTATGCAAAGAATAAGGGTTTTAGAGAAAAGTTCAGATTCCTTCCAATTGTTCTGGAACCTCCTAGAGATATTCTTTTTAAGCGGATTGAAGAAAGAGTAGAAACTATGTTTGAATCAGGGCTTGTTTCTGAGGTTGAAGACTTGATTTCAAAAGGAGCCCTAAAGGAAGACCCTGGAATGCAGGGAATTGGCTACAAAGAGTTTTTTCTTTCGAATGATGAAAATGAAATAAAAAAAATGATAGTTCATAATTCATGTAAATATGCAAAAAAGCAATATACATATATTAGGGATTTGAATATAAAAAATATTATTTCATACACTCAAAGTGAAAAAGATATACAGAAGGTAAAAGACCTTATATCTGATTTTATTTTATGAAATAATATGTTATAATAGTCGTATAGGGAAAATTAAAATGAATACAAAAGCAGCATCTTTTCTTGCAAAGTACAATTTTGTTAATCATGTTGATGTAAAATCAGTGGCGGAAGCTCTTCTTGATGATATGAGAAACGGGCTTAAGGGAAATAAGGCAGATGAGGATATGATACGTACTTATTGTCTGCCTCCAGAAAAGAGAGCTGTAAATCAGTCTGTAATTGTAATCGATGCGGGTGGCACAAATTTCCGTTCATGTCTTGTTTCTTTTGATTCAGAAGGAAATGCGTCTATTTCAGAAATGGAAAAGACCAGAATGCCTGGAATTGAAAAAGAACTGAATAGAAAAGAATTCTTTGACCAGATAGCTTGTAATCTTGAACATTTGAAAAATAAGGCAAGCAGAATTGGTTTTTGTTTTTCATATCCTATGACTATTACAGAAGATGGAGACGGTATTCTTTTAGGTTTTTCTAAAGAAGTTAAGGCTCCTGAAGTTGTTGGTGCAAAAGTTGGGGAAAGCCTTGTAAAAGCACTTGAAGAAAAAGGTTGGAATAAAATTGAACGTATTACTTTGTGTAATGATACAGTTGCAGCTCTTTTGGCCGGGGCTTCGGTTATGCCATCCTGTGAAGTTTCTTCGTATATCGGAATGATATTGGGAACAGGATTAAACTCGGCATATATTCAGGAAGACTGTCAGTGTTGTGGGGTAAAACGTCAGATTATTGTTTGTGAATCCGGAAAATTTACCGGAGTAAACCGTTCAGATTTTGATAAAATGGTAGATGAAAAAACAGTAAAACCCGGAACATTTTTCCTTGAAAAACTTTGCTCAGGCGCTTACCTTGGTCCTGTTTCATATTATGCATTAAAGACCGGAGCTGAGGACGGTTTGTATTCTGCAAAAGTTAATGAAGCAATCTTAAAACTTGAAAATCTTTCCCTTATAGAAATGGATGCTTTCCTTCATAAACCTTATAGTGCTGAAAATGTTCTTGGTAAATTAATAAAAGAAAATGGTACAGAAGATGATATGGATATTATGTTCCAGGTTCTTGATGCAGTGGTTGAACGTTCTGCCCGTTATGGAGCTGCAATTCTTACAGCATGTGCTATTCAAACGGGAATGGGTAAAACAGCCTCAAAACCTATATGTATTTTGTGTAATGGAACTACCTTCTTCAAAACATGGATGATAGAAAAACGTGTTTACGGTTTTCTTGATGAAATACTGACAAGGCAGAATGGTATTTACTGGCGTATAGTTTCATGCGAAAATGATATTACATTAGGTGCCGCCATAAGCGGACTTATTTAGAGGTGTTATAGAATATGGCTGGAAAGGGTGTAGGGAAATCCATTGTTCTCATAATAATAATTGTAATTCTGGTACTTGGCGGGTTGTTGTGGTTTGACTGGCTTGGACTGATTAATGTCGGTTTTGTCCGCAAAGGAGTATCAAAAATTCTTAAGAAAGATGTTCAGACAACAGCTGTTTCTACACTGAATAAACCTGTAACAGAAAATATTGATGAAAATAGACTGGCAAAACAGAGAGAAGCTTTGGAGATTCTGATTGAGGAGCAGGATAAAAGAGAATCTGATCTTTC
>JABUUX010000189.1 GCA_021442965.1 Treponema sp. | reverse complement strand
AAATACGGAATTCATCCTGCGGTAAAAATTGCTGATACAAATGTCGGTGGCGGCGAAGGCTTTGAAACATATCCTCTTTATGCATTGGGCTTTTTGGAAAAACGAAAGGAACAGAAAATCATCCCTGCGGTAGATGTGAAAAACATCAAAGTGCCAGAGTGAGAGTAAAGGAAAATTAAATCCGTCCCTGAATTTCATTCTTGTATGCTTCTGCAACTGCGGCAGGACCGTCCCACCAGAGTTTTGCATCATCGTCGTAGAGGGTTTTTCCGGTGTTTGATTTTAGAAAAGAAATGAGAATTTCATCGGTATTTTTTTTATCTTCTTTTGCCAGTCGTTCCACAGTCATTTTTGCAACCAAATCCATGGCAATGGCATTCTTGTTTTCCATAAAATCTCCGTTGTAATTCTTTAATTATTCCAATGCAACTTTTTCACTTTTCAAAAACTCTAACTTTGATATTGCTTTTTCGCTTCTGAAACAAAATTGATTTTCAAGTCGTTCCGGCAGTATCATACTTATACAGTAATTGTCGGCACTTTCAGTTCCCATTTTTCCGTACAAATTGTCCATATAGGCAGTAATCGTGCGGTTTGTGTCATCGTTAGCAATTTTCCCTGCAATCACATCATAAGACTTTAGTTCATTCAATTTATCAAGAAAAACTTTAGCCCCTCTGTGTGCAACAATGCAGTGAAGCCAGTCGATTCCAGCATCTGCAAATACAAAAGATTTCAAATCAAATATATCATTCACTCTGAAATAAGAAATATAACCGAATTTTTCATTAGAAGAAATAAAACCCCGTGATTTTGCTTTCAATGAAGTAATTTTTGAAAAACTTTTCGCCTGTTCTTTTGATGTCGTAAGATAAAATCCCTGTCCGAAATCTTTGAAGCGGGAACATTTATTTAAGTCGGGATTTTCAACAACGCTGTAACTTCCGTGATATAGAATCATGTCTTCTTTTAACTGAATCATTTCAAGCCCCCTTTTGAAATGAGATATTCACGAACTTCTTCGAAAACTGCATTATCTCCTTCTACATGAAAAATGCCCCAGCCGTCACGGATAAACGAAAGAACATTGTATTTTTCAAAAAGCTCGGCAGCCTCTTTCAATGAAAGCCCAAGTTTTTCTGCGGTGATTCTGATGAGTCTTATTTGCATGAATAAAATCTGCCCTTCATCCATACGGTAAGTATAACATAAATTTTGTGGAAAGTGGGAGAGGGCGAATTGAATCACGTTAAATCAGAGAGGAGGGAAAATCTCTCTATGGATCTAATCCGATTCCGATGCCAGCACCGAGTGTAAAGCCTAAAACATTGTAGTAGGCAACTTCGAATTTTGTGAACACTCTTGAAAGGTTAAGCATTACGCCGGCATCTGCTTTTAGTGCAAAATATTTTGTAAAAGAAAGAATTGCTGATGATTTTTGGGAGAATCCATCTTCACTGTTGGAAGCATCAAAACGAAGTCCAAATGCACCTCCGGCATACAGTGACAGAAAACAGGATAATCTTTTCACTTTAGAAAGATTAATCATAATACTCCAGAGTTTATCTTCATCATTTTTGTTTTGTAGACAACTGAAACCTACTAAATATTCACTAACTGACGATAACGATATCAAATCTTCAGAAAATGCCATTTTGTTTGTAGGAGGCTTTTTCTTATGTTGTTGGATTTATAGGTTTAATTTAGCTGAAATCTTCTTGGTTTTGTACAATCCAAAATTACCGTTTGTACATTCTATACGTACATTCCATTGTCATTTTACAATTTCAAGTTTGCTTCAATATCTTCCCATTCATACTGAGCATAGTCAAAGCACAATCCGTAAAATGTCTGATACTTAGTTTGGTTCCTTGACATTTTTGCAAACCGTTCTGCCATCATACGTGGGACATAATAATCTCCAGGATCATCGTACCATCCTTTACCTGCCTCTGCCATTGAATACTGTCCAAGACATGCTGTTTGAATTGCAAAATCCTGAATGATGTTTGTAAAATTATTTGCTGTCTGGGCTGAGAGAGGATAAATTAAGAGAAATATAATTGGTAAAAGAAATGATTTTTGTAATATTGGTTTCATAGGAACCTCTCTTAAATATGTTTACTTATATAATACAAAGCCAGCCCAATAATACGGGTGACTATATTCTTTACTGTTACGGAATTCTTGCTTAACAAGTTTTATGGCTTCTTCATAGGATTTGCCGCTTTGAACTTTTTTATACATTCTAGTTATAAATTCTGTTGTCGCATCATCATCAACGCTCCATAGAGTAACGATAACTTTTTTTGCTCCTGCAACCATAAAAGCACGTGAGAGGCCGACCATTCCAGCCCCCTTTTTAATTTCACTTAATCCTGTCTGACATGCTGAAAGACAAACCGCTTGAGCATTCAGGTTTAAGGTGGCTGCTTCACTAACACTCAGATATCCATCATCGTTGGAACTGTTATCAAGTTGACCTGATGCTTCTGAAAAAACAATGGAAGACATCTCGCTAAAATCATTGTCAAAATAGCCATGGCAGGCAAAATGAATTACAGAATACTTATTCAACGAACCATTTTCCGAAAGATTTTTGAGGTTATTTTCTGATGCATCGAGTTGTATCTTAAAAGTACCCTTTTTAAATGTTTCATTTTTTAGTTTTTCAAGTTCTGCTACTGTACCAGGCAAATCTTTCCACAGGAGGTTTTTCGCATCAAAATATTTTTGGGGACCTTCAAGTTCCATTATTTTTTGCAATTCTTCAGTAGAAAGTTTCATTTGAGTAGTATCTAGTGAATAAAATCTGTCATTTGTTTTGTTTGAACTGCCAGATAACAGTGTCATATGTTCTTCTTTGGTCAACGTTTTATCGTACCAGGCACCACCGAAACCAAGCATATCGGATGATGACGACTTGTATTTTTCAGTAATTACGCTGACAGATATTGAGGGAGAAAAAGCTATCACTCTTTTTTCGCCAAAATCCCGAGATTCAGGTTTTTCTCTTAATATATCAAATGGCAAAAATGAAAGGTTTGCATCAGGAACAATCAGAATTTCTTTCTGACTTGAAATAAATGGCAAAACAGGAGCGATTAGTTTTTCGTATAATTCATTTCGCTCTTTTTCGAACTTTACTTCTGAATATTGCGGTCGGTGAGTTAATCCATCTCTGAAATTATTGACCGCTTTTATATAATCAAAATCAGAATCAAGTGTAACGGTCTGAATTTTCTTATTTGTAATAACAATGCAGTATGCAAAATTCTGAGAAGCCGTTTTGTCTTCAGAGTCAAAGTTGTATAAAACATATTCAAGTATAGCACGATTTTTTCCGCAATACTTTTGTGCTTCTGAAGCACTGATTGTTTTTGGTGTTCTAAGCATTTTATATTGAGGAATTTGTTTTCCTATTTCTGAATCGAGTTTTTTTAGTTTGTTTTCCGCTTCAGTGAACGATTTTGTTGCTTCTTTCGTCTTGTTTATATCTCTGTTTGTAATTTCCAGATTGTTTTGTTCTTCAATAATTCTCCGTGATTTTTCCATAGTTTCAATCTGGTTTTTGATTTCCTGTCGTTTTGATTCACTAATTCCATTAAGTTTCAAAGCATTTTCTGTTCCGATTTGGTCAAGAAAACTCCTGTTCCGAATTTTTTCGGAGTATTCAAGAACCTTCGGGTGGTTGTTTTGTTCAGATTCAAATTGAATTGCATAATAGTAAAGAGGCATTGCCTCCAAGAGAAAATCCTGTTTTTGTGTTGTAGATGACATTTTTTGATAGGCTTTTTCTATAATTTCGTCACCAACATTTATTATATCGCGTATAAAATTTACATCAGATGAATAATTGTATTTCTTGGCGCAGGAAAGTATACCGGTCAATAATGTTAAAGATAGTTTATACTTAGTTGAGTTCTTTAATCCTGCAAGAGCCGTTTTAAAACTTTTGACGGTTTCGGAGGTTTCATTCATCCCTGCGTATTGCCATCCAAGATTAACATATTCTGTTGCTGTTCTTATGTTATCTACTCCTAGTTCATGTTCATAAACAGCGACCGCATCTTTGTATAAAGACAATGCATCATCATAATACCCGAGAATATGATAGACAAGGGCGATATCATCGTAGCAGTCTGCAATATCTAGTGTTTCATAACCGAAAATATCGAAAAGAGTGTTCATTGCTTTTCTGTAATAAAGGAGAGCGTTGTTATAATCTTCCTTATTGAAATAAATAAAACCTATCTCGCTGTATACGCGGCAGACTTGAATATGTTTTTCTCCAGCTATAGACTCATACACTTCCTTTGATTTTAAAATATAGGAAAGTGCTTCGTCATAACGACCTTCACTTCTAAGAACAACTCCTAAATCAAGATAAATTAATGCAATATCGGGATTTTTAGTTCCGTATATTTCTGTATAAATTGATAAGGCGGTGCTTAAATATGCGTATGCATTTGCATAATCTCCCATAGCCTGATATGTATGTCCTATATTTAAATATGCACGTGCCGTGTCAGTAGACTTATCGGGTGAGACTATTTTTAAAATTTCAAGGGATTCTTTATATGCCGATAAAGCCTCTTCTAGCTCGCCTAATTCGTCATAAACCACACCCAAGTTGTTATAAGCATATGCCGTTTGAATATTATTTTTCCCAACAGTGTTCAGATACAGTTCTAGCAAATATAAATAGATACTCAGAGCGTTTTCATAATCTTGTAATACACAATATACACCAGCAATGTTAGAAAAAACGTTCCATGCCTCAAAACTGTTTTCGCCGTATAATTCTTCATATATATCTAAAGCCTTTGAATAATTTAAAAGTGCTTCGTTGTAATTACCCTTGAAATAATATAATCTTCCGATTGAATCGTACGTAGTTGCAGTTTCCGCATTGTTTTCACCGTAACATTTTATCCGCAGTTCGAGAGATTTTTGAAAAAAAGCAAGTGATGCATCGTATTCAGCCTTAACTTCATAATTTATTGCAAGGTTATAATAACTGGTTGCGATTTTTTCGTGGTCTGGAGGAAGTAGTTTCTGGCGTATTTCTAATGCTTTTTGATGGTAAGAAATGGCGTCATCATATCTTTCAATATCGTATAAAACAAGACCTATACTTTCGAAGGCACTTGCCACATCCAAAGAATCCATCCCGAATGTTTTTTTATATATTTCTAATGCTAAAGAATAATTTTCAATCGATTTATCGTATGACTTTGTTTGATGAAAAGAAACACCAAGCATATAATATACGTCTCCAGTGTAAATATGCTTTTCTCCATACGCTTTTATGTAAAGTGGTAGAGCTTTTTCGAAATATGAAATTGCTGAGATATAGTCAGATTCATCGTAGCAGTCAAATCCTTTGGAATACAAATAACCAGCATCATCTGCCTCATTTGCAAAAAGAAGAGAGAAATTTAAAATAAGTAATACAGAGAGAAGTTTTTTAGCGGGCATCTGATACCTAATACATTTATGTTAAATCTGTGTCAATGAAAAAATGGCAGCATTCCTTTAAAAATGATTATTTAAGGAAATACTGCCATAGACACAATTAATTTGTGAAAAGTTTGAAATATGATAAATATCTAGAATTATTCTTAACTACAATGTGAAAAATTCCGTCCCAGCGCGGAACAAATGAAACCCAGGCACTTGTGCTGTAAGAAGTGTCCTTGTCAATTAAGTTCCAGTTTTCATCATACACATATAAATCCAGATCAGCTCCATCAAGTGAATATAAGTCGATTTCTGCGTAACGACCGGCAACAAATCCGACATTGTAATACGATGTTTTACTTGACCCGTAAACATAGCTGTAGGCGTATTTTGGGCCTCCAAAAGCACCTCGCGTTCCAGCTTTAACTTTTTTTTCAACGGTTTTTGCATACGCCAGCAATGTCTTGTCTTTCCCTGCATATTTCTTTCCGTCTTCCAAAAGCTGTTCCGCAGAATATTCTTTTTTCTCAGATATACTGTCCTTTTCTGTCGTTTCTTCTTGTGAAACTTCAACATCCAGTTTTTGAGTTGGAACTTCAGCAAGTATTTCTGCAGCACAAAGCAGTGAAGATGCCGAACCGTATTTGTATCCATAATCTGCCAGTTGGAATGCTGTTTGAATGGATTGCATTTCTTCCGAAACTGCTACATCCTGGTTTTCCTTTGCTTCAATTTCAGGTTGACCTGCGGTTTGTGAAAATAATGTTGTTGATAGCATTCCGACTAAAAGAATGGTAGAGAATAGTTTCTTCATATAAAACCTCACATGTAATAAAATAAAATTAAATTTTCTGAGTATTTTTGGAGAGTTACTCTTGAACTCATTGGACATTATTTTTTGTTTTTATTTCTGCGACCGTTCCTCCCTTTCTGTATTTTTATACTTGTTTCTCCTGCACCTATAAAAACCGCCTTTGCTTTTTTTAAATCCTCGTACTGTTTTTCAGTGAGACTAATGTCAGATGAATAGAAAAAAACAACAGAATCTTCTTGTAATTTTGAAAAATCAATGTCTTCTATATTGGTTCCGTCAGAGATGACAATAATTCTTTTGTCAGATGGTATTTTATCACTGCAATTCTTGATATCCAGCCAATAAACATTATTTCTATCATCTGCACTTTTTAAACACGGACAATGATACTCATGACAGAATTTCTTACAATCATTATCATCGCAATAAAATAAGCAGATGAAAACGGAAACTAAAAAGATAACACCCGTTGCAACCGCAACCCAAAAACGTATTCCTTTACCCATAATGCAACATCCTCCAAACGAAAAAAACAAAACTATCATTGCAAGATCTGTGACACAGACTGCTAAAAATATTTTTTCAATAATCATTGGAGTTTTTTCAGTCATGGTATTCCACCTTTTTGAATTCTAGTTCTTTTTCACCACATTCATTTCCACTTATTGATTTTTTCGCAATATGCAGGAAAAGCATCACACAGAATAATGTCATCACAAAAATTGCAAGTTTAATATAATACGGACAAAATAAAAGATTTAT
>JABUUX010000326.1 GCA_021442965.1 Treponema sp. | reverse complement strand
CATGAAAAGATTTTGAACCTTGTAAAAGAAGAGACAAACAAACTTGTAGAAAAATACGGCGACGACAGAAAAACAGAAATTGTTTCTGGTGAAGTAGAAACAGTAAACGTTGAAGATATGATTAAAGAAGAAGACATGGTAGTCATGATTTCCAAGCTTGGTTATCTGAAACGGGTTTCTGTTACTCAGTATAAAAAGCAGGGTAGGGGCGGAACCGGAAGTAACGGAACAGCCCTTGTTGAAGATGATTATATAAGTCAGCTTTTTATCGGTTCTACACATGATCATATTTTGTTTATTTCAAGTGCAGGAAAAGCATATTGGGTAAAAGTTCATGAGATTCCTGAAGCTACAAAAAATAGTCGTGGTACACATATTAAAAGTATGATTGCAATTGGTGCAGATGAAGAGATTACAACAGTAGTTGCTCTTAGAGAATTCAGTGAAGATCAGTATTTGTTTATGACAACATCTGGTGGTATTGTAAAGAAAGTTCAGACTAGTGAATTTGCAAATGCTAAGACACGTGGAATTATCGGACTAAAACTTAAGGATGGGGATAAACTTATAAGTGCTATTCCTACGGATGGTAAATCTGAAGTTCTTCTTGTTACACGTCGTGGTAAAGCTCTACGTTTTAGTGAAGATGGTGTTCGAGAAATGGGACGTGCTTCAACTGGTATTAAGGGTATGAAGCTTTCAGAAGGTGATGAAATATCCGGAGCAATAAAAGTTACTGAAGGTGAATCAATTCTTCTTCTTACAGAAAAAGGATTTGGTAAACGAGTAAGTTTTGAAGATTTTAATCCTCATGGACGTGGAACTGGCGGACAGAAAATTTTTGGTGGTACAGATGACCGTGGAGAAATTATCGGGCTTCTTACATGTAAAGAAAAAGATGAAATTGTTTGTATGACAAGTCAGGGAAAAACTCTTCGTGTAAGAGCAGATACTATCAATCAACAGGGTACAGGTTCTAGGGGAATTAAAGTTGTAAAAATTTCTGAGCCTGATTTCCTGGTTGGAGTTGATAAGGTTTCTGCCGAAGATAAGAAGACTTCAAAAACAGAAAAAGAAGAAATTTCTAACAAAAACAGTGTAGATGAAGGTTCAGCACAGTAAATTTTTTAGCAAATCTTGTAATTCTTTATAATACAAAGAGTTACAAGATTTATAAGACAATATTTGGGAATTTTTAAATTTTTCGTTGACAAATAATACTATTTAGGAAATAATAAAGACCTAAGGGAAAAAACTATTGCAAAAAAGTAATGGTTAGGGTTAATTCATCAGGCAAGAGCTGGTACGATTTTATCGGCCAGCTTTTTTATTTTAACATAATTTTGTGTTCCATGTTTCACGTGAAACTTATCCACAATTAATCCACAAATTGTGGATAAGTATATTACAGGCATGAATAACTTAATTCACAAATTTACCCAAAATAAATTATCAAAACATAAAATATTTATAGTGTTTCACGTGAAACGGATTATGATTTGTTTATTTATATTATTGATATAAAGATACAGGATAATAAAAGACTTATAGATTAGAAATCAAAGTTTCACGTGAAACATCATATAAAAATTTATTTGTAGGAATTATAAAATTTTATTTCTTTCATCAGATAAATTGAGAATTAGTAATCTACGATAGTTGTGAAAATTATTGTGCAGAATAGTTTCACGTGAAACACAATTTAACAATTTTGAATAATATCAAAAATGGTAAGTTTCACGTGAAACAAGTAAAATTTTGAATAAATTATGATTCATGTAGAACAATGTACAAATTGAAAGTAAAGGTTTCACGTGAAACAAATAAACAGATTTTATATATAAAAATCTTAAAGGCGAGTATATCTTATAACAAGTGAATTAAAAGGCATAAAGTTAGTTTCACGTGAAACATATAGAGATTTACTAAATATGTTCCACGTGAAACATTTTAAAATAGTTTATGAACGTTTGTTAGTTAACTAAAATTATTACCAATCGTTTGTTAGTATTAAAATATCTTTGTTGAGTATAACTAAAATAATGAATATATTTGATTAAGTGAGAGGAAAAAATGAAAATTAGAAGAGTATTGGCATTTGAAATCCCTATTATGAAAAATCTTGCATTAGCAAAACTTTGTCATGATATGGGAGTTGAATTTACTTTGGTTGATAAAAATAATTATCATAAATCTATAGGTTTTCTTTGTAAGGTAGTTGGAATATCAGAAAAACCTGAAGAAGATAAAAATGAAGCCTGTGGAGAAATGTTAGTGTTTGCAGGATTTAATTCCGAAGATTTAGAGTTTTTTTTATCAAAGTATAAATTATGGAATTCAGAAAGTATTCCGCTTAAAGCAATGATAACAGAATATAATGTTTTATGGTCTCCAACTTTTTTATATTCTGAATTAAAAAAAGAAAAGGCTCAAAGAGGGTAATAATAATGGCAATTGAGAAAGTTCGAGAATATTTTAAAAAATATGGTTTGGAAAATCGTATTTTGGAATTTAAGGTTTCAAGTGCAACTGTAGAACTTGCAGCTCAGGCACTTGGTTGTGAAGGTTGCAGAATAGCAAAGTCATTATCTTTTTTAGTAGATGGTAAACCTGTTTTGGTTATTTGTGCAGGGGACGCTAAAATAGATAATGCAAAATACAAAGCCTTTTTTCACGAAAAAGCACGGATGGTTCAATTTGAGCAGGTTGAAGATCTTATTGGACATGCTGTTGGAGGTGTTTGTCCGTTTGGAATAAAACAAGGTGTGGATGTTTATCTTGATGAATCATTAAAACGGTTTGAAACAGTTTTTCCTGCTTGTGGAAGTAGTAATAGTGCTATAGAGCTTTCTATTTCAGAATTAGAACAATATTCCGGTTATAAAGAATGGATAGATGTTACAAAACTAAAATAAACCGATTAATTTTAATGGAATAAAGAAAAAAAACAAAAGAAAAATTAAAAGGGCAAACAAATGGAAATTACTGAAGCAAAGAAAATATCAAAAAAACCTTATGGAAAAATTATTGTAGAGCAGATAAGTGGAATTTTTTTGCCTGTAATAAATCTTATTACTGCAGCAAGTATAATAAAGAGCGTATTAATTATTTTAGTGTCTGTGGGAATACTTACTCTTGATAACGGTATCTACAGAATATTTTATGCAGTTTCAGACGGATTTTTTTATTTTTTACCTTTCATGCTGGCGGTTACGGCTTCTAAACAATGGAAAACAGATTTATTTGTTTCTTTAATGATTCCTGCAGCAATGCTTTATCCTGAGCTTTTAGCTTTGTTAGAAAACGGGCAGAGTTTTAGATTTTTATTCATAAATGTTCCAGGGGCAGTATATCATTCAAGTGTGATACCAGTAATTCTATCTGTTGGATTATTGTATTTTATTGAAAAACCTTGTGACAGATTTATTCCTGAAATTATTCGAGGTTTTTTGAAACCTATTATTTGTATGCTTGTAGTACTTCCATTTACATTTTTAGTTTTTGGACCACTTGGAACTTGGATTGGTTCAGGTCTGACAAAAATGTTTTTTATTCTTTATGATTGGAATCCTATTGTAGCTGGTTCTTTTATGGGATTATTAATTCAGCCTATGGTTGTAATTGGGGCTCATTGGGCTATAGTGCCTGTTGCTTTAAACAGTATTGCAACAGAAGGATATGATGTAATAATGCCTCTTCTTGCATCTGCAGTATATGGTCAGGCAGGGGCAGCTTTTGCTATGGGATGTATTTACAAAGACAAGGCAAAAAAAACAAATGCAATACAAAGCGGATTTACAGCATGCCTTGGTGTTACGGAACCAGCCCTTTATAGTGTAAACCTTCCTGAAGTAAAACCTTTGATTTTAGGATGTATAGCTGGTGCATTGGGAGGAGCGTTGACAGGTTTTGCTGGAACTCATTGTATATCATTTGCTTTTCCAAGTGTTTTGACTTGTGTTGCATTTGCAGGAAAAGGGTTTGGGTTATTTATGCTTTCTATGTTAATAGGGTTATTGATTGGATTTTTGCTGACTTTACTGTTTTGTAGGGATTCAGAAAATAGTGAAACTATCAAATAGTAGGATGAGAAAAACTAACATTTATTAGATATATATAAAAGCAGTATTACTAACAGTCGTTAGTATTATATATAAATGTTACTACCGACCGTTTGTTAGTTTTTAATATTTTAATCTAATAGAAAAATCAAATGAACAAGTAGAATCAGAAAAAGAGGATTCAAATTTCCATTTAGAAATTTGCGAAATAATTTCATTCATTACTGTTTGGTTTAATTTTGGAGAAATCATAATCCCATATGCAGGAACATTTCCGTTATCTGAAATGTTAAAAATAATTCTAACCGTAATATCTTCTGAGATTGTATTAGATGCATGTTCTGAAAGTGAAATAGATGGATCAGAAGGACTAATCAAAAGTCTGGAAGAACCATCTGTCATAGAAAGAAGAATTCCATTAGACTTACGTTCAGTAGTTTTAAATGATGTAGAGGTTTCGCTTCCTGACGCTTTTGTTGAAAAACTTTTATTGTCACCTGTTTCAGGTTTTCTATTTGAAGTACCTGCGGTTTTAGTAGATTGAGTGCTTTTAGTTCGGTCAGATAAAGTAGCGGCTGTTTCTGTTCCAAGAGGATTTCCAATTTTATTTTGAGATGACGAGGATATATTTTCACTATTATTGTTTGATGGAACAGAAGAATTTTCTTCATAGTTTTCAATCATCTCGCCGGCTTTTTCCTGTCGGGCTGCATCTGCTTCTGCCATTAATTCTTCTACTGATTTTTTTGGAACAAAAGCCGGAGCTTTTTTATATTCTTTTTCAGCTTTTATTTCTGATTTAACTGGTATTTGAGTTTTTACTTCTTTTGCTTTTTCTGGTTCATGTGCTGCTTTTTTTGGAACAGGAGTTGTGTTTTGAATAGGAGTTTGAGATTCCTGCACCGAAGGTTCTGGTTTTGAATTTGTAATTTCTGATTTAACATTACTGCTTAATGAGTTTGGAACATCCTCTGAAATTTTTTGGGCTTTTTGAACAGGTAATGGGTCCAGAACAATGCGAATAGGTTCTGAAAATTTTTTTGTTTTTGTTCCCGGTAAAATGAACATAAGTAAGATAAAAATAAGACAAATAACAACTGTACAAAGGCATGAAAGCCTTGGAGCTGTATATTGAGGTGAACTGTCTTTTCCGAATAAAGGTGGTCTTATCATTTTGATCTGGCAGAAGTTCTTAAATTTATGACGCTATATCCGTTAAGTCGGGCAACATCAAATATCCTGACAATAGTACCATTTGTTACTTCAGAATCGGCTTCAAGGGAGATAGGAAATTCTGAGCGTTGAGTTGAGCCTGTATCAAACAAAAGTAGTTCTTTTCCAAGAGAATCAATATCAACTTCTTTGTCATTAAAAAATAGGTTTCCTTCCGCAGTAGCATAAATTGTAATGCCCTGGACAGAGGTTCCTTCTGAAGTTTGACTTTGAGGGAGGTTCAGTTTGATTCCAGGTAAAATGGCAAATGTGGTTGAAACAAGGAAAAATAAAATCAACTGAAAAACAATATCCAGCATAGGAGTCATATCAATATTTGCATGAATTTTTGACGATCTTGTTTTTACTTTCATAAACAGAATCCTAAACTAACAAAAGGTAGTTATATTCTTCCTGCAAGCATTAGAAGAACAGAAGTTACATTTGTTTCCATTTCAACAATTGAATGATTAACACGGGAAACAAAAAAATTATGGAAAATCATTGAAGGGATAGAAACACAAAGACCAGCAACTGTAGTAACAAGGGCTTCTGCAATAGAATTAGCAAGTAACGCGGGATCACCCATTGCACCTCCGCCTCCAAGAACACCAAAGGCTTTTATATTTCCTGTAACTGTTCCAAGCAGACCAAGAAGTGTTGCTATACTGGAAATGGTTCCTAAGGTAGAAATTAAATGTTCAAATTTTGGAACAACAAGATTCATTTCAGCTTCAACGGATTCTTTAAGATCTTTTTCTTCCCACCGACGGCAGTCTATGGCTTTTTTTACAACTTGAGAAGTAGGTGTATCGGCTTCAGAACAGGCTACGGCAGCGGCTTCATAGTTTCCGGCTTTTAGTGAACTGTTAATTCCATACATAAGCCGTTTATCTCTTTTTTTAATGACAGCAAAATAGTAACAGCGTTCAATAATTATGAAAATTGAAAACACTCCGGAAAGGAGAATAGGAATCATAAGGATTCCGCCGGCTTTAATTGATTCAAACATAAAATAACCTCTATTTTGAATTATCGGGAAAAATTCAGGTTAGTTTATAAATTTAACTGAAAATAACGAGTGTTAGTTACAGAATAAATGGGGTTTTAGGGGTGAAACCCCTAGGCGGGTGGGGTATGGAGGCAACGGAGTGCCGACTAGGGGCGGGGCTCCGCCCCTTAAAAATATTAGTTACGTTTCCATGTCGGACCGGTTGGGGTGTCTATAATTGTAATACCACGGGCGGAGAGAGTGTTACGAATTTCATCAGCTTTTGCAAAATCTTTATTCTTTTTGGCATCCTGACGTGCCTGTATTAGTGTGTTGATTTCTGCAGCTTCAGGGTCACCTTTGTGTGCGTCAGCTTGTGGAGTAGAGGCTTCTTTAGAAAGTTTGTCTGCAAGGGTGATAGCATTTTCAATAACGCTTAGCGAGATTACTTTGTCCATTTTGAAAATGTCTGCAAGTGATTCAGAAGCCTTTCTGCCTTTTCCGTTTGATTCTTTCTGAATGGCACTCATTGCAACCGGAGTGGCAAGGTCATTTTCCAAGCCTTCACGAAATTTTTTGAGTGAATCACTTTCTGGAAGTGAGGCAGAAATATTTCCAAGAACTTCGGCATAGTTTTCTTTTGTGAGGTCAAGTTTTTCTTCTGTGCGGGTTTTTGTTACAAGTTTTGCCACGCGTTCGTTCAAAGCGGCTCGTCCCTGTTTTGCTGAATCCATACCGTTCATCGAAAAAACAAGCGGCTTTCGGTAATGTCCGCTCAAAAGGAAAAATCTGTAATCAAGAGG
>JABUUX010000036.1 GCA_021442965.1 Treponema sp. | reverse complement strand
TAGATTTATAAACAATTTCTTTAAATTCGCCCTTTCTTTTTCGTCATCAATCTCGGTAAATATATAATCCAGCAATTCTTCCTGACGAGCCTGCCCCAGAGTCAATCGATATAGTGAAAGAATTTTTATCAACCGTGTATATCCAACTTCATCTTTACTAACTGGATACATTGGAATAATACGTTCAATTTTTATCTTCTGGTCTTTTCCTAAACACCAATATGGGATAAGGTCGGATTTCTTACGCTTTTCCCTTTTTGCATCTTCTATTGCTTTTTTATTTGCAGCATCCCACAATTCTGACCACACGTCTTTTTTAAAATCAGTTTTATCGGCAAACATTTCTGCAATATTCTGACGAATAGCTAGACACTTGAATCTATTGATTCGTCCCTCGCGTTGTTCTAAATCTATAGGGTTAGTGGGAAGATTCCAATGCATAATCTTTCTGCAATAATTGTGAAAATCCAATCCTTCTTGCCCAACTGAAGTTGAAGCCAGAATAAAAGGTCTCATCGGACTGTTAAAACTGTCTCTAAGATTTTCTTTTCGTCTGACGTTTTTTGAATCATCGCTTTTGCTTTTTGTAAAGGCGACTGCAAAATGAGATCTCATATTTGTTTCTGTTTTTGTTTTTAAAATGATTCTGTTCTTTAAATCGGAGAAAGTATCAACTCTATAACTTACCGTGTGAAAAGAAAGTGCTCTGTTCATTTTTTCTGCGACTTTTGTTTGTATACCTGAATCTGAACTTCCAATCTTTTCCCCTTCATATAAAAGTTCATAGTATTCGTCAATCATTGCCTGAAAATTTCCATCCCGACAATATTTCAAAACATTTTTCCAATATGCATCATCACTTTCGTCATCGTTGGAAAAATCATTGTAGCACAGCATGACAATTGCAGTATTCTCTGTTGTATTAAATCTATTTATAAACGTTCTAGCTAATTCTGTTGCTATCTGTTTGTCTTTGTAGGTTCGATATAAACAAACCGCGAAAGAACCTAATACTTGGTCGACCAATACAGAAACTAAATCATCTGGCATGTTTCCAAGCTTCAAATTTTGCAGTTCCTTTTCCAATACATCCAGGTGCTTTTTAATTAATGTATTTCCTTCACTTGAATCAGCTATTTCCCCTTCTTCTATTTCATCATCTAAAAAACCTCTGTTATCTTTTTGTGAGAATGAATCTCTGACAGTCTTTATCCATTCTAATGCTTTGGCTTTCCCATCAAGCAACATAGGTGCAAGATAGTACCACTTACGCTTCTCTCTATCTGATACATCAGACGACACATATTCATTTAAATTCTTTAACTTCTCGGACAATTTAGATTCCAATTGCTTTTTTAACTGTTTTAAAGAAAGATGACTATTACTGGCATCTATAGGATCGAACAAAGTCGCCAATGTCTCTGATGGATAAATTAAATTAAAAAGAGACATTCCTGTAGCTGCATTTTTTGATACATTGAATCTAAGTCGTGGAACAGGGAATCTTTTTTTATTCTCTGCAAAATAATTTGTATTTTTATGGTTCTTAGATAACTCTACTAGTTTCCCTACTGTTCTTCTCTCTGCTTCATAAGAAACCATACATCCGATCATCTTTGGAACCATTTCCCAAGACGAAAATACTAGTATCTTCGAAAAATTTTTTGACCCTTCATATACTCCGCTTAATTCATAATATGGCTTAGATGGAGGAACCCATAAAAGAAGTTCAGCTTTATTTTGGAATATATTTGCCTTTAATTCTTCAAGGCGAGCATTAACTGGAGGCAGTGCTTTATAATTGTTTATTAATTCCTTGTTTATCCAAATTAAATCATGATTTGCCTTATCTATTTCCGCAGTATTTTCTTCAAAATATTTTTCAATTCCTTCCTTCAATTTATATGAATTCATAAAGGTCATTAAATATGGACAACTCTTTGCATAGTCTACTGGGAATGACAGCTTCTGTTTTGTTTCCATTGCTAATTTTCCCATCTGCATATAAGACAAAATATCTGATTCATGAATTTCAATCGATTTCTTTACACTTGAATCATCTATAAAATCTGAATTTTCCATAACAGCAATTCGTTCTGTTCTACAAACACTTTGATACAAAGCTTCTTCTGCCTTATTTTTTGCATATAAAATTGCAGTGTCACCAGATTTTATTTCGGTAAGTTTATTCGAATAATCTTCCCAAATGGTTTTGAATTTTTTCTGTTTTTTATCACTGTCAAAAAGGAAATTAATGACCTCAAAGAACTCTTCGTAATGGTCATTTGTTTGTCCATTTTCTTCAATTTCGTCCAACGTTGAATACAGTTTATATGGAGTCGCAGAGAGTAAAAGAACTCTTGTAAGGTTATTATTATTTCTAAAAAATTTGTTTACCAGGATTCCCAAGTCTGAACCAGAATTTGCCTCTGCATTAAGCATGAATTTAAATCTCTGAAATTCATCCATGATTATTAAATCAGGTTCTAGCATCTCTACTGAAATTTCTGCAAACATTTGTCGTAATTTTGAAATAATAGCCGAGTCATTTTCTCCTTTCTGTTTTGCGCTATTTCGCACAAGATAATCATTCAGTTCTGTAATTATTTTGTGTGTTTTGTCGTATTTCTTTATCCTGCCAATAAGGTCTTTTAGATATTTGCCTTTTGAGTTTTTATCACAACCTTTTACTCGTTTTTTATACAACTTTTTTTCATAAGTCCACCTTTCATCTGAAACCTTTCTGCTGAAAAGAGTATTAAGTCTTGTTTTTTTTACCTCCGATATTTCTTCAAGAATTGTATATATTAATGCCCTTTCCCCTGCAGTACCTTGCCCACTTCCAAGACTAAAAGAAGTCTGAGGTGTTAATGGAATTAACTGAATGAATTGATTATTCCCATTTTGTTTCGTAACTTTTCGTTCCCAAATAACAAGATGTTGCATAGAAAGTCTTGTATCGGATGAATAATCTGTATTTACACCAAAGATATTAAGCTTTGAAATGTTTTGTTTAGCAATAACTTGATTGGAACAGATATAAATTGTTTTAAAACAATCATCTCCTTCTTGAAAACGTATACTGGCAGTTTTTGCTATTACCCCCTTTGCAACAAGAGTTTTCCCCAACCCTACTTCATCTGCAACCAAAACCCTATTTTGGTCATGTGTAAACAAATACGCAATTCTTTCAACAGTTGCCTTTTGAAAATCTTTTAGAATGCTTATTGTCTTATCTTCCTGGTCTAAAATTACTTTCTTATCCATTTTGTTCATTTCTGACCACCCATAGCACCAATGAATAATTCATATAGTTTTCTAAATTCATCTGGCACTATTCCCTTATCATCAATATTGTCCATTACAAACTGAAGGTCATGAATTCTGTCTTTATCAATCAAACAAACTTTGAGCAGTTTTTCATACACAGCAGGAATTTCTTCTGTTTCACTATGTTCTAAACCCAAGAGTTTCTTATTCTTATTTTCAAATGCTGTTAAAACATTGTCATCAGATAATACAAAAGAAATATATTCAAAAAATGTTTCTTTGCTATTGATTATACTTTTTATTACATTCTTGTCCCTTTCTTCAGGTATTGGAGAAGTTGGTATTTTTATTATTCTTTCAACACAAACTTCTTCACCATGCTTATCTTTTGCTTTTGCAGAAAGAACATAAAATTCACTCAGATCCATTAACCCTAAATCTGAAAAAACCATCTGTTCTTTTAGTGTTATTTTTCTGTTAGAATTAAAGAGAGCCAGTTCATAATTTGCTGCATTAAAACCTGATGGAATTTTTATATTTATTGAAAGCTTATATTTATTCCCATCTGAAGCGATTATTGTGCCTTTGGATTTTGCATGACAGATTTCCTTTATTCCCTGCTCTAATGTATCAAGCAGAACCTTCTCGCTGACATCTGTTTCCGAAACAATTGTTGAAATATCCACTTTCTGGAAAGCCCCTGTCTCTTTATCACCTATTAATTCATTCTTAAATTTTTGACATGTGTACTTATCAGAAGAAAGTCTGCACAATACTTCTACATTTTTATAAAAACCATTTCGTGTCGCATTAGCAGATCCAAAATAAAGGTAATGCTCTTTCTTGTAATCCAACTGATATATTTTGGCATGGATATCTTGATTCTGTTTTATAGATTCATTATCACTATCTTCAGAGATAAGCTCTTCTCCCTCATAAATAGTATCCTTTACAGTGTAAACATCCATATGTGATAGATTTTTATTTCCAATTTTTTTAAGAGAAAAATCTCTTGTAAAAAGTGTTCTCTTATGCCTATCAGAATTTCGCCCCTGTTGATTTAATATTTCCATTATTTCATTTGACAGAAACGGAGAAACAACTACCAGTTCATCAAAGTTTTTATTACGATTTAACAGACGTTCTTCTTTTAATGGATATGTTTTATCTCCTATACCCAAAGGCATAAAAACAAAATCTGAAAAATTATTGTTATCCGTATCAAAGAAAACGGTCCTTAATTCGTCACTGATGTTTTTTATTTTCTCTTTTATCTGTTTTGACTCGTTTAAGTCTTCTGGAATATATTTTATTAAGAAATCCAAGAAATCAGAAACCGTTTCTCCATTTCCCTTGTTTTCCTGATCCGGATTCCCGTCAATTGCAAAACAAAAATCCCAGCTTCTATCAAAAGTCAGATTCCTGCTCAAAATAAGAAGTCTGTATAGATATTCACCGCAAACATTAACATAACGGAGAACCCATATTTTGGGGTGGAATGCTGGATATCGGTTTTGAAAGCGGTCCTTTTTCAATAAAACTGGAACAACCATCTTCTCGAGAAGAAAATCTAATTGTGAAATCTTTTTTGGTAAATGAATCTGCCCCGGCTCATGAAAAATCAAGATTTTGTCTGAAATTTTTTGGAAAGCGTTAAGTAAAATTACAGGATTGTTCATCATACTTTCACTATATTCACTGTCTATTCCAAGAGAAAAGCAAACAGCTGCAAGTGTCTCTAAATCTAAAGAATAGGTTGTTCCCAATGCATAATCTAAAGAATATCCTTCTGGACAGTTCAAAAGTTTGCAGTAGTTTAAGCGATCTTTTCTTTCGTTTGGTTTAAACACTTTCAGCTCCATAAATATCGTTTAAAATTCGAATTGCACTGTGCATTCGATAATCCAAAAATAAAGTGCCGACAAAATAATTTTTTAAATCCTCTGGATTGTATCTTTCTGGATGTAATAATTTTGCCCTATCGGATCCTTTTAACTGTTTTTCCCGAAAAATTATTAATTCATCAACTTTCTCAATTTCATTTTTCAACAATAATGACTGAAGTTGTTTTAGAAAGGATTTTAAAGCTGAGTTTCTTAAATTCAGTTCTTGAAAAATTTTATCAACGTCAACACAAGCTATTTTCTCCAAGCGATTTTGATATATTTCCCAATTTTTTTTAGCTTCAAGATTATTACCATCAGAGAGAATAATGTTATAACGGCATTTAGCAATCATCGCCAAATAATTAAACTTATTTGCAAGATCCATCATTCCCGCCATCTCTGGTCCAATTTGTTTCTTTAATTTATTATACAAATCTTCAAATGAATCTTTTTCAGTTAGTTCCAGTCTGTTTTCAAGAATATATGAATATAATGTCTGCTCCCCTTTCTTCGTTTTTAGTGACAGAATTTTCTTTTTCAAAAAAGAGGCTTCTTTATTTGAAAGTTCAATACTGAGATTATCTCTCCAGTTCTTTTTATAAGTTGGAATATCCCAGAAGTTTATGACAGTATCTCTTCCTGCATCCCAGTCATCGTGTTCACCTTCTTCCTGACTCGAAGTATTCCCACTATTATTTCTCTGTATCTTCTTTATTTTTGAAACTTCCTGAAAGTATTGATTTATGGAAATATCTCCTCTAAAAATTCCCATTTTTTTTATTCCATTCCAATAGATATCTGACGGAGGTCTGATAACCCATTTACCCGCAGCAATCGAATCACTCCCAATCAATCCGTTTCTTTCACCTTTTTTGTATAGTTCGGTTGCAATATTTTTTTCCGTATTATCAAGAAACTTGGTTGGATTCTGTTCACTTGCTGCCTCTTTTAAGATATATGGAACTAGAACAAAATACTTGGCTCGAGTTTGAACAGTTGAAGTTCCTGGAAAGAAATAATCTGCAAACCCATCTCGAATTATTCCAAATCCAAGTTCATCTACTGCACCTTTAGTACTGAGAAGCTGTATTACCTCCAATACTTTTTTTCTGTCACTTTCTGAAAAATCTATCCAGCCTAATTGCATACTAAGTCCTATTGTGCCGTCAAACCATACTCAAAATTGCTATCAACGAAATTAATCTTCTGAACAAGCCTAACAATATTTGAATCAAAAATAATCGGTTGTCCCGAATCCAATTTGAATGCAGCAATAATGTTTTTGATTGTTTCTTTCTGCTCAGGGCTTAATTCATCAATAATCAAATACACATGAATATTTCCGTTAAAGGCTTTTTTTAATTCCTTCTCAAACTGACTGATTACAAAAGCTTCCTGAATTTCAGGATTCAATTCCTTCATCCACCTTGTAATTTTCTGAATATCAATTCCTGTTGTTTCTATTTTTTCAATCCAGTCTGAAATTGTGTTATCACGAGTTGTTTTATCCGTAATTGTGCTGAAGCTCGAAGCAAACTGCATAAGCTGCGGAATAATATGAGAGTTCATATACTTTGACTTATCAGAAGTTTTTAATTTTCCTTCTCCGTAGCACTCATATTCAACAAGACTGACTCGGAGTGGGATTTCACGATTCTTATCAAAAGTTATCATTAATGCATCAGGGATTCTTGACTCTCCAATTACAGTTTCCTTTTTCTGTTGTGTTTTAAACAAACGATTTTCAGAAATCAAAATAGTATGTTCTTCCGGATAATTTGGAAAAAGCTTAAAGAAATTATCAGAAACGAGTTTTTCCAGCCCTCTAAACGAATCCGTTTCATTTCGAAAATTAATAGTTTGGAAAGTTCCCATAATTTTTATTTCTGCATCAGGAACTACTTTTTCTATTTTTTTTCTCTCTTCGTCAGTATAGTTTTCTTCATCATCATCTTCTGTTTCAGCAACTTGCTCTATTGGATAAGTTCTTTCTTCAA
>JABUUX010000408.1 GCA_021442965.1 Treponema sp. | reverse complement strand
ATAAATATTAATTACCTTACAGATTCCGGCGAATATGAAGTTCCTGTAATTCTATCTGTAAACGAAGAACTTCTTTCCCTGGATCCTTTGGAAATAAAAGTTGTTCCGGAAGAAGTAAAGGTAAAAGTTGAAAAGAAAATGTTTAACGGTGTTCCTGTTGTTCCAACAATTTCGGGAATTCCACAACACGGGTACGAAATTACTTCCTGCAAAGTTACTCCGGAACTTGTTCCTGTAACGGGACCGGAATCTGTTATAAAAAAGACTTCGCAGCTTGTTACAGAAATGATTGATGTAACAGATATTCGTTCTTCTAAAGTTTATAAAGCAAAACTTAAGAATATGAATAAACTTATAAAACCAGAAGAAGAAGTTGAGTATGAAGTTGAAGTAACGGTAGAACCAATTATTATGGAACGAAAATTTGAGGGAGTTCCTGTCAGATTTATTAACCTGGCTCCGTCTTTAGTTGTTACAACTCCAACACCTGCCGTTGATTTTACATTGCAGGGACCTATGCCTTTACTGGAAAAATATGTAACAAATCTTGATACAGTAAAAATAGATTTGAGTGCTGTTTCTGATGCAGGTGTTTATGCTCTTCCTGTAATTTTTAATTTGCCAAAAGATTCTGTAATTATTGGCCAAAATGATTTTGTTTTTGAAATCTCTGTGGCAAATAAAGAATTGGAAGATAAAGAAGTTATTTTGGAAGAAGGTACTGTTCTGTGATTTATGGCATTGGAACTGACATAACAGAAGTACGCAGATTTAAAAAATGGATTGAAAATCCTTCATTGCTTGAACGTTTTTATAATCCTTCTGAAATTATGACTGGCGGCTCAGAAAAAGCAAAACTTGAACATTATGCTGTAAGATTTGCTGCCAAAGAAGCTTTTGCTAAAGCTCTTGGAACAGGGATTATGGGATACGACCTGAAAGATGTTTACATTACTAAAGACACTGAAGGAAAACCATTTATAAATGTTACCGGAAAAGCCGAAAAAATATTAAATGAAAGATGCGGCAACTGTATTGTTCACGTTTCATTAAGTCATGAAAAAGAATACGCTACCGCTTTTGTTGTAATAGAGAGGTTATAATGGCAACCGTTACAGGAGTAAAAACAAAATCTGAAACAAAAAAACCGGTTATTTCATATTGGGCAAAAGAAAAATGTGTATGCCCGGTTTGTAAGAAATCTTTTGACCACGAAATTATGATGAGTGGACAGGGACGTATGATTGCCGGAAAACTTACCGATGAACTTCACCGTGTTTTTGAACCTTCTAAAAAATATGGAAGAGTGTATCCTCTTATTTATGATGTAGGAGCCTGTCCTAACTGCTATACAGCTTTATTTTGGGGAGATTTTAAACCTTTCAAAGACCGTGCTGTAGAAGACCGTATTTTTGAACATATGGAAAAACGTAAAGCCGCAGTTTCTGAAATTTTCCCTTATTTTAATTTAAAACATGAGCGCACTCTTTTTGATGGTGTTGCTATGTATTATCTTGCTCTTCTTACTTATAATGATGTTTCACCTGATATTCTTCCAACAATGAAGCAGGGGATTATTTCTCTACGTCTGGCTTGGCTTTGTGAAGAACTTAATCAGCGTTGTGCAGATCATAATTACGATTACGTTTCTCAAGTTTTTTACAGAAAGGCTTTGTTCTTTTATCAGCAGGCAGTAATCAATGAAACAACTAGAGTAGAAAAAAGTTCAACCCTTGCTAATATGGGACCCGATATGGATAAAAATTACGGCTGGGATGGGGTTATTTATTTGTGCGGACTTTTGGAATACAAATACGGACAAAAGGATGATATTCAGCTTAGGCTCAAAAAACTTTCTGAATCAAAAACTGCTATTGCCAGAATTTTTGGACTTGGTAAATCTTCAAAGAATAAACCGGGTCCTCTTTTGGAACATGCCCGAGACTTGTACGATAATCTTTCTAAAGTTGTTGCGGACGATGATTTTTAATGCGTAATATTTTACTTACTGTTTCTTACGACGGAACAGATTTTTGCGGATGGCAAAGACAGGATCGTGCTTTGAACGGAACACCCATGAGAACTGTTCAGGCAGAGGTTGAGCTTGCATTAGAAAAAATTCATAAATCTAAAACGGTCCTTTATGGCTCTGGTAGAACAGACAGTGGTGTTCATGCTGTAGGGCAGGCTGCAAATTTTTATTCGCCTGTAGATTCAATTCCGGTTTCAAATTACGTCCGTGCATTGAATGCATTTCTTCCTCCTGACATAAGAATTTTACAAGCTCAAGAAAAAGATGAAAATTTTAATTCCCGTTATTCTGCTACTTCAAGAAGTTATCGATATTTTATAAATTTTTCTGATGTCCTTTCTGCAAGTCAGACTAGATATGTGTGGGATGTAAAAAATTATACTCCAAATCTGAACCGACTTAATGAACTTTCTTCATGTTTAAGAGGGGAGCTTGATTGTGCCGCTTTTGCCGCAAGTGGAGATATGAGTGTTTCAACTTGTCGTTATCTGGATAATGCTCATTTCTTTATTCAAAAAGATTTGTTTGGAAAAGAACTTTTAGTGTTTGAAATAGAAGCTAATGCTTTTTTATGGAAAATGGTCAGAACTCTAACAGGCACAATAATCAATTTAGACAAAAATAATGCAGAACCTGACAGTTTAAAAAAAATCCTGGAATCAAAAGACCGAACAAAAGCCGGAGTAACTGCACCTCCAACAGGTCTTTTTTTATGGCAGGTTAAATTTGACGGAGTACGCCGGCACGTTTAATAAACATTATAAAAATTGACGAATCTTACTTTACTGTTTGCCCCAGTTGCCCGCAGGCCCCACCAATTTTTCTTCCGCGTTTTGTTCTGAGTGTTACGTTTAATCCCGCTTTTTCAAGTTTTTCTACAAAGCGGTGAACTTCATTTGACCCGGGTTCAGAAAAGGGAAGGGATGCTACAGGATTCCAAGGAATCAGATTTATGTTTACATCAATTCCGGATGCAAAAGATATCATGTTTTTTGCACTTTCATCTGTTGTGTTTTTATCATGTAAAAGAGCTGCTTCCAGTGTTACACGTTTTCCACTTTTTTCTGCGTAGTATGCAATTGCTTTTTTTAGTTCGGGTAAAGGGTTTCCTATTGTTACCGGCATTAGTTCCTTTCTAAGTTCTGTATCTGCTGTGGTAAGAGAAACTGCAAGTCTTATGTGCGGTCCGTTATCAGCCAGGTCATAAATTCCTTTTATTATTCCGGAAGTAGAAAGTGTAATTCTTTTTTTTGAGAGTGCCCGCCCATCAGCGTGGCAAAGAATTTCAATGGCTTTTCTAATGCCTGCAAGATTTTGCATTGGTTCACCCATGCCCATAAATACAATATTATCTAAGGGACCTGCATATTCTTCCAGAAATAAAAACTGTTCTACAATTTCTGCGGCGGTCAGGTTTCGAGAAAGTCCTAATGTTCCTGTCTGGCAAAAGGCACATTTCATGGCGCAACCAGCCTGACAAGAAACACATGCTGTTTTTCGGTTTTCTTTATCTGTTAAAAGTACTGTTTCAACAGCGTTTCCGTCATTAAGTGTTATTTGCAGTTTAATAGTTCCATCAGGATCTTTTAAAACATTTGATACTATTGATGTTCTCAAGCATGCTTTTTGTGACAGTTCTTCTCTTAAAGATTTACTTAAGTTTGTCATCTGATCAAAAGAGGTAACACCACTTCCAACCCATTTAAAAATCTGCTTTCCGCGGAATTTTTCTTTGAGTTGAAGTTCTTCACAAATTTCTATTGGTGAAAGTCCTGTTAGAATAATTTTGTTCATAAAAATCGGATTATTTTAGTTTTAAAAGCATTTCGTTTACAGCCTGACTTTTAATACCCAAAGTTTGGAATGATTCCAAAACACTGATTGCCTCTGTCTTTTTGTTGCATTTAATAAAACATTCAGCAAGGTCAACGTACAGTCTGTAATTCTTTTTGTCACCGCGTATAAGCTGTTCAAGTCTAGAAATTGCTTCTTCATATTTTCCTTCATCTTTACAAAGGAGTGCAAGTCCAAGGGCTGCGTAAATATCAAAATCAATATCCAAAGCTTTATTATAGTATTCCTGTGCTTTTTCAAAGTTACCTGTGTTTCTGTAAGCATCACCCGCACGCGTAAGGATAACTTTGTTATTCGGGTCTATTTCAAGAATTTTATTCCAATAAATAATTGATTCTCTTTGGCGGTTCAGTCCGCGATAGCAGTCTGCCATGCCGAACAGCGCATAAAAATTCAAAGGATCTCTTTCCAGTGCTTTAGAAAAATAAGGAATTCCGTCTGCATAAGTTTTAAGTTTTCTGTGGCAGTTTCCAAGCGATGTAAGAACACGGATGTCGCAGGATTCCTGATTCTGGTTATACATCTTTGTCCAATAGTAAAGGGCTTCTTTGTATTCTTTGTAATCGTAGTGCAGGTGCCCAAGTCCTATAAGAGCATACGGATTTGTTTCTTCCAGTTCCAAAACTTTTTTATAAATTTCTTTAGAACGTTTGAAAATTCGTATTTTTCTGTATGCGTCTGCAACTCGTGTAAGGACGGTAATATTGGTTTCATCCTGTTTTAGATATTTTTCCCAAATTTGAATTGCTTTTGTAAACTGATTAAGAGCCTTATAACAGTCAGCAAGGCCAAAAAGTGCGTAATTATTTGATGAATGAAAATCAAGACACTTATTGTAATATTCAATAGCTTTGTTGTAGTCATGTTTTTTACGCATTGCATCTCCAAGCCCTACAAGTGCGTAATTGTTATTTTCCTGAAGAGTAAGTACTTCTTCAAAGGAATTTTGGGCATCATCGATATTATCTTCTTTTAAGAATTGATACCCCAGTTTTGAAAGCTCGGAAATACGTTCGTTTAAAAGCTCATCTCCGGTGTCAGAAGTTTTAATCTCTTCCGGCATGTAGATTTCCTGCATTTCTTCTCTTTGTTCTTCATCCATAAATTCAGTCACTTTTTTACCCTCAACTTTTTATTAAAATCTTATTTTTTTTTATTCTTTTAGCATTGCAGAAATTACCTTGGCTATATCATTGTAAATTGGTTCAGCCTTTCTTTGATTATGAGCCAGATGATATTGTTTCAGCGCTTTAAGGTTTTGGTTCTTCTCCATATAAAAGTCCCCAACTCTTGTAAGCCCGTCAGAATAACCCGTAGTTATGTAGATTCTTCTGGCATCTTCAATATTTCCATTGTTAAAGAAAACATTGGCTTTTCTGTTCAGGATTGCTTTCTGTTCTGAATTTAATCCTTCTACAGGATTATCAGTTACTTTTATAAAGCCGTCAGGAATTTGTTTTTCCTGAAGCAGTTCAATGGCATTCAATTCTTTTTTTGAATCTCTCATTGTTCTTTCCTATAGCCGTAAAAGTCCACAATGGAACGTCCGTAAATTCTTTGGTCAATTCTGATTAGCTTTCCAATGGTGTCTGGCATAAAGTGTTCCTCGGGTCTGTGAACCAGAATTGTACCACTTTCTTTTAACATATTGTTTTGATCTGCCTGAAGTATAAGCTGTTCATGAAACTTATAAGGGAAGGGCGGGTCAAAAAATATATAATCAAACTGTTTTTTGCATCTTTTAATGTAATATTCCACAGGCATAAAATGACACGATATTCTAACCCCGCATTCCTTTTCTGCAATCGAAACATTTTCTAAAACAGTGTTCACTTTGATTTTGTCTTTTTCACATAAATCAACTTCTGTGGCACCTCTGGAAACTGCTTCCAGTGCAATTGTACCTGAGCCGGAAAATAAATCCAGCCAGGACTTGCCGCTCAGGTCTCCCAATATGGAAAATACTGATTCCCGCATTCTGTCCATTGCCGGTCTTATAATTCCGTCTGGACATTTTATTTGTCTGCCTTTTAATTTTCCGCCTGTTATACGCATATTACTTTTTATTCAATGACCAGAATGTGTCATCATGTACTAAATTTTTATTTTCTATTGCATAATCAAAAGCTGTCTTTCCTTCTGTGGAACGAATAGATGTTATTGCATTGTTATCTAAAAGAAGTTTAACAGCCTTTGTTGATGAACTGAATTTACATACATACATTAAAGGAGTTTTTCCCTGATAGTAAGCGTTTACAGGAAGACCAAAATCCAGAAAGACTCTCATTTTGGCAACCAGCGAATATTCACTAAGTTTTGGTGTAGAGATTAACTGTATAAATGCTTTTTGCACTTCCTTATCAGAAGGGGAATAATATGAAAGCAGTTTTTTTATAATTTCAGGATTATCAGAGTAATTAGATGCAATAACTAAAGCTGAAAGACCATAATTGTTTTCTGTTTTTATATCCGGCTTTGCGTCTAAAAGAAGGTTTAGAATTGAAAGATTGCTCTGGTATCGGACCGCATACATAAGCGCTGTCCAACCGTCTTTATCTTTTGCATTTATATCTGCACCAGACTTAATAAGTGCTTTGATTTTCCAGTCATTTCCATCTTTTACAGAAAGCATAAGAGAAGTTGCACCTTTAGAATCTCGGAAATTCAAATCATCTGAAATATCATCTTCAAAATCGGTATCTTCCTCATCCGGAAGTTCAAATGTATCATAAACCATAAAGTCTGAAAGATATGTTTTTTGAATACGGTTTCCTGTACGAGCTTCTGGAATTTCAGGTTCTGTAATTTCCGGCTCAAGAACAAGTTTCGGTTTTGATGGTGAAATTACAGGTTCTTCATATTCTGGAGAAATGTCTTCAACAACAGCTTCATCTTCGAAAAATGATTTTGTTTCTATAGCAGGTTCTTCAGCAGGTTCCTCTTCGAAATCTTTTGAATTTTTAGCTTCAGTTTTTACAGATATTTCTTTTGTTTCTTTTATTTCAGGTTCAGAAATCTTTGCAGCCTCATTTTTTGTAGAAGTGTAAATTTCAGGTTCTTCAATAACAGGGTCTGTATTGACTGCAATATCTGTTTTTATTTCTTCTGTAACAGGATTTTCTTCAATTTCAGGTTCTGAAATCTTAGTAACCTTATTTTTTTGTTCGTCACTTACAGATTCCTGAATTTTCGCAAGTTCTTCTTTTGTGTCTTCAATAATTTCTTTTTCTTCAATAACGGGTTCGGATATTTCTTTTATTTCGCGTACTGCAGTTT
>JABUUX010000136.1 GCA_021442965.1 Treponema sp. | reverse complement strand
GCAACTCCTATAAAATCTTCCGGGACAAAAAACACCAGAAGAAAAAGAAGTGTATACATTACTGCAAGCATGATTTTGATAGAAAGATTCAAAACCGTACGCAGAAGTCCCATAAGCATAAAAAAACCTACACCCAGGGCAATAACCAGAACGAATGCATTTTTATTTACAGAAGAAAAGATGGAACACACCTGATCGCCAAAAACCTGAATATCAGGTTCAGCAACAGTTACCAAAAATCCAATGGCAAAAGCGCAGGACAAAAGCAGCCACAGTTTTCTCTTTTGTGTAAGTGCAGCTCCTGTACGTTCTCCCATAGGCTGAATACCAACTTCCACACCCATAAGAAAAACCGTAAGTCCAATTATCAGAAGGATGCCCCCTATTGCAAAACGCCCAAGCATAAGTCCGCTCAAAGGTGCCAGAGTAAGACCCAAAAGAATAACAATTGCCATTACCGGTAAAACAGAAACAGAAGTCTCTTTTAATTTTGCCAGAATATTCATTTATTACCGCCGAATAAAAAGTACTTATGTTTTAAATATACTAAAAACTTAAATAAAATGTGCCACAGTATGATGTTCAATCATCTTTGTTTTAACACCCACTATATAACTTCCAAACATTGAAGTAACAACATCAAAAAGGGCTGCAAAAGAGCAGATTATTGGAGCGGCTGGCTTTAAAAGAAGAAAGCTCTGTTCAAAACCTTTACTGTAAGAAGTACACAAAATAGCCAAAAGTACAAAAGCCCCCCCGGAAGGAAGTCCGCCCAAAAGAAAAGAAAGACCAAAAGCACTGGCAAAAATCCATGCCACATCTTTTACAGTAATTGCAAGACTGGAATAAGATCTCCACACAACAATAAAGCTGATTACCACAACCAGAGCCGAGCCCCCACGGGCAAAAATTGAATACAAAGGATATGTATAGCCGCTAATACGTCGTCTTATTCCAAGACTTTCTTTTCCATGGCGAATATTCAATGGAAGCGTCAAATTAATGTCTCCTCCTAAAAAGGCAACAAACATTGAAGTAAGGCTTGCAAAAAGAACCCTGTATGGATGTGGATCATGACATAGATAATACAAAATAGCCGGATAAATGAGTCCTGCAACAATTATAAAATCCACAATGAACATAAGAATCATCGGGGTGTAAATGCCCGAAGCCCACACTGAGCGGAAACGGATAGTCCAGTCCACCATTACAGCAATCATTCCGATAGAAAGAAATTCAGTAAAGAATGTAGAAATACCGTAGAACAATTTTGACAGGGAATCCAGCAAAGCCACTACCGGACGGAAAGCATTTGATTCAGTACAACTTTCCCAACCCACAAGAAAAGCAAACAAGAAAGGTACCAGAAGGAAAGAACCTTCCAGAATAGCACCAAAAGCCGATGACGGAAAAAGAGAACGAATCAGATTTGGAATTTCCAGACTGTAAGCATCTGTTACCTGGTCTACAGTAATTGGAATGCGGGGCAGTTTAACAATGATAATTGAAAGCAACCCGATAATTGTAAGCATTAGAGATGACAATACAATGATTACCGCCGTCCATATAGAAGTTTTTAAAAGAAGTTTTGACGACCGTAATTTGTTTACAGCAATTGCAACTGATGTAAACAAAAGAGGCACCACCATATATTTGCCAAATCTAAGTACTATATCAAGAATAAAAGAAATTGCACTGCTTACTGAAGGATTATCTACAGGAAGAATAAGAGCACAAGCCACCCCAATGGCTATACCAATCAAATATTTTACCCAAACTTTCATATTCTGTATTCTATCACAAAATTGCAATTTAGAGAAATTCACATTATAGTTTAAGCATGGCAAATATCTTAGTAGTGGGAAAAGATTTACCTGAGTCTGAAAACCTTATCAAAAGTTTTGAACTTCAGGGACATAAAGTATTTACAACAGCAAATTCTGATTTTTCTATCGACAGTGAAAGCATTTTTGCATTTTCTTGGAATAAGGCTTCGTCCATTTCTGCAAAAACCCTTTTGGTTCAGGCAGAATCAAAACTTCAGCAGATTGACCGTGTTCTGATAATTTTTGACGGCCCGGCTTATTCCACCAAATTTGAAAGTGACAGAATTGAAGACTGCACTCAGGCTGTAGAACATATGATTTCATCTTACATCTACTTCTGTCAGACTCTGGTTTCACGTCTTGCTCAAAAGCCCCATAAAGTTACAATCGGATTCTATTTAAAAAACGTAGCCACAAAAGCAGACCTTGCTACAACAAAATCCGGAACACAGACACCTTGTTCAAACTGCGTTTCTACTGCTCAGGGGGCCTTTCTTTCTATGGCAGAAAACTTTGGCATTACTTTCTATCAGTTAGATCAGGTTTCGGTTTTCCTCTGCCAGTCCGATATTTCAAATGAACTGTATACAAATGAAAAAGACACCGGAGCATGGATTCTTTCCTATTTTGATGCCGAAGATAATTTAAAACAGAGACAGAGTGCAAAACAGTCTCTTTCCTGGGTAAAAGTAGGCGGAAAAATGCCAGGCTCTTTCAGCCTTTTTAAATAATCATAATTAATGACATCTCAAAATAGGGATTTTTTAGAGATGCCCTTAACGTTTTGTAAATGGAAGAGTGGCTCCGGGTTTGAATTCTCCCGCCAGAACACCCGCCATAGCTTCCAGAGTATATCCGCTCCAACTGTACCCCATAAGAATAGAATCTGCCCACGTTAGACTTTCAGAATAAGCCGGGTACATAATTGAAACAATCACTACCTTCTTTCCAAGGTTTTTTACAGACTCCGCAATCTGGGCGTGACGGGCACTTCCCACAAGTATTACAATTGTATCGTAAGAAGCGGCAGTTGCAGGAAGATTATCTATAACCCACTGAGTCTGGTTTGGTCCCGTCTCATAAGCAAAACGGAATTCTCCGGCCGCAGGAAAGCGGCGTTTCATAGAAGTAATAAATTCAGAAAGTCCGCCTACTAAAAGTACTTTTCCGGCTTCCTCTTTATTAAGTTCATATTCCCCTTGATACAAAGTAATGGAACGGCAGGCCTGCTCCAAAAAGAATTTTTCACCTTCCCTGTCAGGAATAAGTTCATCCACACTTTTAGGATCCGGATAAAGAGGTGCCGCATTTCCGCCTTTAAAATATTCCAGTTTTGCTTTTATTACACGGTAAGCCGCATCTTCTACACGGGATCTGAAAGCATCATCTGTGGTAATAAGATTCAGATTTGAAACCCACAGGGCTTCATTCAATTTTGCAGTAGTAGAAGAAATGATAATATCGTTCCCAGCCTGAATGGCCATTCTGAATGCAGAAGAAAGAGAACCTGCATAATTTGTTGCTCCGTTCATCATCATGTCGTCAGTAATAATAAGACCTTCAAACCCAAGCTGTTCTCTAAGTAAATCTGTTAAAAAATAAGCTGAAAGTGAAGCAGGTGCCCCAGAACCTGTAGGATCTACCTTAGGAAAAGAAAGATGCCCGGACATAACCGCCGGTACACCAGAATCTATAAGATAACGGAACGGTACAAGTTCGCGGTTGTAAAAAGTTTCAGCATCTATTTTTATTTCAGGAAGAAAAATATGTGAATCGTATTCTGTGTCTCCATGCCCCGGAAAATGTTTTACGGTTGGAATAACACCGGCATCCATACTTCCCTTTGCCCATGCCGCTCCAAGTATTCCAGACTTTACAGGGTCTTCTCCAAATGAACGGGAAGAAATAATTGTAGATTTATGATTGGTATACAAATCAACAGTTGGAGCAAAATTCATATTAATGCCCAAAACTTTAATTTCTTTAGAAATGTAATAGGCACTGTAGTAGGAGTCAGCAGGATACCCGGCAGCTCCTATAGCCATATTTCCAGGGGTAATAGATGTGTCACCTTTTACATGGCGAATCCATCCCCCTTCCTGATCAGTTGCAACAAAAAGTGGAATTTCAAATCGATTCTTTGAAGCATGCGTTTGAAGAGACGTTATAGACTTAGCCACTAAATGGATATCGTCCGTGTTCCAGCCGAAAACTTTTACACTTCCAAGTCCACGACCAACCCAGTCGTAAAGAATCTGTTCCGGTTCAGCCCCTGCCCACCCGAACATCAGAATTTGAGAGAACAATTCGGTGGGAGTCATTTCATTTACAATTTCACGGGCCAGCACATCATTTGGCTTATCATCCCAAAAACTTAAAGCTGAAATTGAAAACTGACAGTGCACAATTATCAATAAAACTGAAAAAAATATTTTTTTCTGAACCATAACAATTTTCTCTCTCTTATAAACTCTGACTTAGTGACGCATAATAAGGGGGCATATCAAACAGCGCTACGAATTATGAATCATTTCTGCAGCTGTATTTGCCGCAATTGCACCGTCGCTTACCGCAGTAACAATCTGGCGGAAAGGCTTTGCACGAACATCACCGGCAACAAGAAGCCCCGGAATCATAGTCTGCATTTTTTCATCAGTAAGGATGTACCCGCCTTCATCTTTTTTAAGCATATCCACTAAATCCGAAGTTGGTGCCATTCCTGCAAAAATAAATACAGCATCAGCTGGAGTTTCAGAAATTTCACCTGTCTGTGTATTTTTTAAAATCAGCTTTTCAACCTTCATTCCGCCCGAAATTTCTTCGACCACAGTATTGTATATAGGTTTTACTCCACAAGAAATCATTTTATCAACTACAGCCTTTTGTGCACGGAAAGAGTCACGACGATGAATTATGGAAACATCATTTGAAAGAGTAGAAAGATAAATTGCTTCAGAACAGGCAGAGTCTCCTCCACCTACAACAAAGATTTTTTTATTTCTGAAAAAAGGACCGTCACAAACAGCACAGTAGGAAACACCGCGACCTGTAAATTCTTTTTCACCTTTTACACCCAGGTCTTTATGAACAGCCCCGGTTGCAAGGCATACACACTTTGCCTGAAACTCTTCGGTTTTTGTTTTTACACAAAACATTGTACCGGGTTTATCCACAGAAACTGCACGGGCACTTACAAAAACAGCCCCAAAGGATTTTGCCTGTTCCTTCATATTTAAAATAAAGTCAGTACCATTAACCATAGGGAATACCCCAGGATAATTTTCCAAATCGGCAATCTGAGTTACCTGACCTCCGGGAGCATCTCCTTCCAGAACTAAAGTTTGAAGCCCGGCTCTGGAAGCATACTGGGCCGAAGCCAAAGCGGCAGGGCCTGAACCAATAACAATATAATCAAAAGTCTGCATAGAAAAACAGTATAACAGAAAAAAACAATGCCCTCAAATAGAGATTCAGCGAATAAATTTACAGAACCCACTCATTTAAAAAATCTGCAATTCCATCGTTATTGTTATCAAGTCTTGTAACATAACGGCAGATTTTTTTCATATCGTCATTTCCGTTTATCATGCACACGCTGAGTTCCGCTTTTCTCATCATACTTTCGTCGTTGTAACTGTCTCCAAAACACATAACGTTATTAAGACTTATTCCAAGTCTTTTTGAAAGCTCTTCCAGTGCCTGGCCCTTACCGGCGTTCTTTGGCATAATTTCCAAAAAGAAAGGCTTACTTGTAAACACTTCTGCACGGTCTGAAAATTTTTCTTTTAATTCTTTTTCAAAACTTTTTAGTTTTTCAGGCTCTCCTGGAATGAGCATTTTTGAATGCCCCCCTTTTAAAAATCCTTCAAAGTCTTCTACTGCTTCCATTTTTACGTTACAAAGTTTTGCATCCAGAGCTGTCCATTCATCGCTAACATTTGCATAGATTCTGTCTGGGAAATAAACCTGAGCCGGAAGTCCGTGCCTTTGAGCTTCATGAAAAATTTCCAAAAGCACATCCTCCGGAACCTTTCGGCTAAAAATCTGCTGGCGCAGATGAAGATCAAAAATGGAAGATCCGTTCATAGCAATTATATAACGTCCAGTTTCAAGGCCTGCAATTTCCAAAGTACGAACATGAGGCAGAATCCCGTGTTCCATTCTGCCCGAACAAAGCACAATATAAATACCTTTTTTTGCAGCCTTCTGTAAAACTTCCACAGTCTTTGGAGAGATTTTACATTCACTTGTCAAAAGAGTATCGTCCAAATCAAAAGCCATTAGTTTAACATCAAGTTTGGATGACGGAAGTTTTTCAGAAAGATTTATATTTTCACTCATAACCTAAATATATTAAAAAACACACATTTTTTCATTACAATAGATTTTATGAATACAGAAAACATTGTCATCGTGCTCGATCATCCGGACGAAAGCCGTAACGTTGGAGCTGCCTGCCGTGCCATGGCAAACAGTGATATAAAGACCTTAAGAATTGTTGGAAAGAAAGAACACTATGATGTAGAAAAAGTTCACATCCTTGCCATTCACGCTGCATATATTTTTGACAATGCTCAGTTTTTTGATTCAATTACAGAAGCCACCGCAGACTGTGTAATGAGTGCCGGCACCACCAGAAGGCGGGGACAAAAAAGAAAAGGTAAACTTTTATTCCCGGAAGAATTTGCAGAAAAGGCTGGAGAGATTACAGGAAATAAAGGAGATAAAAACAGCGGTAAAGTTGCCATTGTTTTTGGAAACGAACGTTCAGGACTTTCTGACGAACAGTTATTTGAATGTACACTTGGAGTAACCATTCCCACTTCTGATGACTTTGGGTCACTGAACCTTTCCCATGCAGTGCAAATACTCTGCTACCATATGTTCCGCCAAACCCGTAAAAGCCACAAGGGCTACACCCCACTCACACTGGAGCGGCTTGATAAAACAGTCGAAACCATTGCCAGCGACCTTCAAAAAATAGGATTCTTTAAAATTACCGGTCGCCCCGACATGGAAAACTTCTGGAGAAGCATACTTTCTCGTGCTGCCCTTTCAGAAAGCGAAGCCCAATACTTAGAAAAGATTTTTAATAAAACCGCAGGGTTGGCAGGAAAAAATCAGGGGTCTAAATAACAGTGATGGTTTTTCAGGGCGGTCCCTCAAGTCCGATGGCTGCTCTTCGTTATGCGGTGGTTGAGCGAAAAACGCAGTGGTTGAGTTTATCGAAACCACCACAGACATTTTCAATGACACACACCACCGGACTTTCGGGCGGGCTGCTACGGGTTCGCTCACGCTCATTCCCGCTTCGCGTGAACTGGCGCCCTCCGCATCCCTACCGCAGAAAT
>JABUUX010000414.1 GCA_021442965.1 Treponema sp. | reverse complement strand
CCAGGGTTGTTCCACATAAATCCGTAACCTAAAGAAGAAACAGCAAAAGGAACAGAAACCTGACCGTTTCTCTGAGCCAGTTCCAGCTGGCAGCCTTTAACATCCAGGTAAGGCATCTGATACTGACCCATACCGTAAAGTTTTTCGCCGTCGTTTGGTTCAAATCGGACAGTCAGTTTATAGTCATAACCACCGCGAAGTCCTTTCCATTCACGGGCAATAATTTTTGTACAGCAGGTCTCTTTTGTAGCATTCGGGTCGTAAGCGCGGAAATATTCATGAAGAATGCGTGTGTTCCCTTTCCAAAAAGAAAGAACACCGTTTCCGTTAAAGCGGGCAGTCATTTTTCCGTTTGTAATTTCGGCCCCTTCTCGGGTAATTTTGATTTTTGCCTTGCAGGGTTTTACTTCTTCTGTAAGCCCCCAAACGTTTCCGGTAAAATGTGGTTCCAGAGTTGAGCGTACGCGGAGAGCATCTTTTCCCCACGGTTCAATTCTGACTGTTTCGTTTCCCTTTTTTAGAATAAGGGCATTTTCTTCCTGTACGAACATAAGTACCTCATGAATAAATTTTTTTGGGCGTTCCGGCGCAGGCGCCGTCGGGTTTTTCGGGGTTACGCGTCTTCGCGCTCCATTCTGCAAGGTGGGTTTATCAATCGGTGGTTGAGTTTATCGAAACCACTTTTACATACGATGATTTCGACATGCTCAATCAATGTGCGAACCACCTTGCAGAACGCCTTCGGCGCCCCTACAAGCCCTAACGCACTGTATTATTCCTATTTTAGTATGAGATTTTTTATTTTTGTAGTGGAAATTTTTTTGTCAAAAAGTGAGAAAATTTGTAAAATGAATTGATAATAGGAGGATTAAGTTTTATGGAAGCAGCAGCAGCCCCAGGTTTAATGACATCGTTTTTTCCGTTTTTACGTTTATTAATTATTCCGAGTTTAATTGCACTGGTTATAGGTTCAATTGTATTTTTTTTTATTATTTCTATTGTAAGAATGGTAAATGCAGACAAAACTGATCAAAAGCAGGTAAAAAGCAGAAAAAAGTGTCTGACAGCTGCAATAATAATTTTTGCAGTTTTTGTTGCACTTCCTACAATTTTGTGGACAACGAGATTAATGTTATTAGTTAATAATGTAATTAGAATGTAAATACAAAATGGGGTTTTAGGGGGGGGAAGAACAAGGTCTGAGTTACACCATTTCTTGAGAGTTAAATAAGAATAAGAAATAAAAAGATTGACAAAAAAAAAAAAAAATAAAATAGACTTAAGGATAGTGCACCAAACAGTCGTTGATTGTTTTTAAGTATATGGGAGTCAGACTATATACTTAAAATAATTAAAAAGGCTGACATCCTTTTTAAAAAAGTTAAACTGATGAAAATCAGAGAAATGGAGGTAAATTCAATGTTAGAAACATATGGATTTGCTGTAATGAGTGCAGATGAGCTTTACGTTATTAATGGTGGCTATGGAGCTCCATCTGCACCAACTTCACCTTCTCAATCAAATCCAACTGCAAAGTCAGGACCATTTATTGAAGCTGATGCCGAAAAAGGTACAATTTCATTTGGTTGGAAGTGGAGATTTTAAAATTAATTAATTTTATTAAATCGACCATAGTTTTATTATGGTCGATTTAGAGGTATTATGAGTTTATTAAAAAAAGTTTTATTTTGTGTATTCTGCATTCTCCCTTTAAGCTGTTCATCTGTAAAAATAGAAAATGACACATCTGGTCTTACAAATCTTTTTTATAAAGAGGCAGATTTAATATTAGATTTTTCTCCTGAATATAAAGGAGTATCTTTTGTAAAAAGAAAAATAAATGGAAAAGATTTTACCCTTATGATAGATACAGGTTGTAATAGAAATTATCTTTTTAAGAAATATATAGATGAATTTATCCACTATGATGTTTATGTAGATTATTTGAAACAGGGAATACAAAAAAAAACAGGGAAGACAGATATTTCTCAAAAAGAAATAGATACCTTTTTATTAGATTTTAGTTTGATGGACTATATAGTTGGTGAAAATGAAAATGGAGAAGAGATGAAATCTAAATTTATTCTGACATATTCAGATTTACCATTTGATGGAATTTTGGGTCTTCCATTTTTACAACTTTATAGTTCAGTTACCTTTGACTACAAAAACACTAAACTTTATTTTGATGAGAATTTTTTTTCTGAAAATGAAACAGAATTGATTTGGCTTTTAGATAACAATGTATGTGGAGTTGAATTTTCTGTAAACAAGTATACGGAGATTGGTTTAATTGATACAGGCTGTCCTTTTTTTGTTACTCGAAAAGGGATGGGTGTCGCAGAACAAAAAATTCCAAGTTATGAGGATTATTATAATGAAGTGGAGTTTTATAAAGATAAAGATTTTGATAAAGAATTTTCTGTTTCTGAAATTAAGATAAATGAAAAAACTATAATAGACTTTTTTTCAATTCCTTATGATTCTGAAATTGGTGATACAAATTTGAAAGCAAGATATTTCAATAAATATTGCAGTTCATTGGGATACGAGATTTGGAAAAATCGAAAGATTCAATTGGATTTTAAAAATGATAAGTTTAGATTTGAATAAATATTTATATATTATGTAATGGTGGCTATGGAGCTCCATTTGCACCAAGTGGAACTCCTACTAATGCTCCAAGTGGATATGGTTTAGGAGGAGAATTTAAAGATACACGGAATTGGGAAGTGACTTTGGATGTTCCAGGGAAAGGGGGATATCATCATTGGGAAGTGGGCCGAGAAGATGGTACATGGACCGGAGAAGCAAAGTATTATCCGTACGAGTATAATTAAGTAAAAAATACGGGCAGTGTTAAACTGCCCATTTTATAAAAGTATGAAAAAAGTAGAATATATAGCAATATCATTAATATGTTGTTTTTTTTCAGCATGCACATCAAATAAGATTATGTATTACGGAATTGATAAAGTTAATGGCTGGGAAGATGTAAGAGATTTTTCAGGAGATTTAAAAATTTTAAATTCTGGAAAAGTGGAATTAATTAACTGCTTAAACCAGAATTACATTATCGAAGTTAAATTACAAAACAAAGAAAAAAGTTATAAAGCGAATTTTTTAATAGATACGGGCTCTATAGGGAATTTAATATGTCAGAGGGCTTTAACAGAATTAGATTACGGTAATAAAACACCGTATAGGTTTTTAAAAGCAAGATTTTATTATGCATCAACACCTCAACCTCCACATTATAAAAGTATAGGAGTTTATTTTGATAAAATTGTTTCTGATGGATTTGAAATGGATAAAGTACTATTTCAAACTTATGGAGCAGAATATCTAACACAGACCCCAGATGGAAGAAATATAGATGGGATATTGGGAATGGAGTTTTTAAGAAAAAAACCATTTTTGTTTTCCTATAAGAATAACGCTTTGACTTTCTTTAATGACAATACAGGGTTTCCAAAACAAGGAAAAGAATTGAATAAAAAGAAATTGCCAGACAGAATAGAAATAGAAGTAACATATCCCAACGGAAAAACAGATTGGGCTTATTTAGATACTGGAGCAAAGTTTTCAGTAATAAATGATAAACAATATAGAAAAAACAAAAAAAATATTACAACAATAGTTGAAGATGTACGAGAAAAAATTACAAACAGTTATTTTATATTTTCAGAAGTAAGTATTGGGGAAAGAAGATTTGAAAATGCTCCATTTTATCATACTACATATGGAAATGGTTATTTTTTTAAAACAAGTAATAGTACTTTAGGAAATTATCTACTAAGAAATTTTGAATTATACATTGATGTAAAAACAGGAATATATGTAATGAAGCCTAATGATATTGAAATACAACAGACATCGTTTATGAAATTCATTAATAATGGTAGAGAATTTGATGGAATAGTGATTTCTCCAAGCCAGAATGGGAAACGATATATAGATGGAGTATTTCGGGTTAATGGAAAATATGTTTATGAGAACATACATTTGGGAGACGAAGTATTAAAAATAAACGGTCTAGATGTTGAAAAATATATAGAGTCTGGTAGAGGCAATACAGAAAAACATAAAATTTTTTTATTATCAAGAGATGGAGAGGAATTTATTGAAGAAATTTTTACAAAAGATTTTATAGGTGGTCCTGAAATTTAGTTTTAGAAAGAATTATGAGACAAATAAAAAAAATTATAAGTATTGGATCAAATTGTATAGCAACAGATTGGGCTCATTTTTTAGGAATTAGAGAAAAAAGTCCTGTAGATAATTTTGCAGAATTTCAAATATGGAAATCTTCATCTTTATTTACCGAAAGATTTGAAAAATTAATATTTAAATATCCACATTCAAAAAGACCTTCAACAGAAAAAGAAATTAAAGATTATAAATACCGTTCTTATGTATATCTATTTAATGAAGGATTTCAAATTGTTCATGGAGATTTTGATAGCAGAAGATTTCAAAGAGAGTTAAAAAGAAGAATTAAAAGTTTTAAGAAATATGTAAAAAGAAGTGAGAAAGATGATGATTTATGGTTTGTTTATAGTTTGAATTATAACGATGAAAATCTAACAGAATCACAGTTATACAGAATAAAAAACAGTTTACCTAAAAGTTGTTCAGACAAATTAATTTGCTTAGGAATCAGAGGAAAAAACAAAAACTTTGAAAACGTTTTCAAATACTATTTAGAACTCGATGGAGAAGAAAACTATAAATGGGGTAATAAGCAATTTGCAAAGGAATTAGCTAATGAAATAGAAAAAAAATATCAAATAAAGGTATTGTATGAAAAAAAGTGAAAACGGGATTTCAGTAATAATTCCGACTTTTAACCGACAGAATTATTTATATCCAACTTTATTGTGTTTGTTAAACCAAGAAATAAAAAGTAATTTTGACTTTGAAATAATAATAGTTGATTCTGGAACAGATACAACAAATGAAATGGTTGCTCTATTAGCGGGAAAGACTGTTAGAATCAGATATAAGAGAATCAGAAATAATACAAACAGATCTTTATTAAGACATTGTGGTGCAAAGCTAGCAAAGTTTGAATATTTATTATTTCTTGATAATGATATGCTGACTCCAAATTCATTTTTGGAAAGATTCTATTACGAATTTTCTAAGAATAAAAATTGTGTTCTTCTTGGTTTACGAAGGTTATTAACAACTTTTAATTTTAATTTTCTTGGTGAAGATTTTCTTTCATATAATTTTGAAGAATTAGAAAAATTCCCATGGTATGAAGATGAAAGGCTTAAAGAAAGGATTGAAACAAATGAATGGAGATTTACTTATTCACATACATTAGGTATTGACCGTAAAAACTATTTTAATGTAAATGGTTTTGATAAAGAATATGGTAAGAACTGGGGATATGAGGATATTGATTTAGGTTATAAATTAGCATTATCTGGTTGTCAATTTATATTTATAAAAGATTGTTTTGATTATCACCAGCCACATTTTTCACAAAGCAGTTCAGAGCAAATGGCATCGGGTATAAACAGAAAACTTATGATGAAAAAACATAACTCTGTAGAAATGGAAATTTCTATTTGCTTTTATTGGGAGTTTGAAAAATTTTACAAAGAGATTATTGAAATTTCACGAAAGAAAAATACCTTGAGCACTAATAAACAGGATATTGTTATCGGTTGTATTCAATTTATGAATTCCGAGAAAAATCAGAAGAACTGTTTTTTAGGATTGGCTCTACCATTTGAAGATAAAAAACTAAAAAGGATTTATGTTGAAGAAATGTATTTTTCTTTTTCATTTAGAATGAAACGAGCAATTTTAGGAGAGGCGTTCAGAGTGACAAATACTCTTGTGTTTAAAAATCTGAATGATTTGGCAAAAGAAGAAATAAAAAAAATAGCTTTTGATATAAATTTAATTTTAGAGATAAAAAATTTTGATAAATATTCAGTGGTAACAAGAAAAGGAGTATCAAATAAAACTGCTTTTAATGTATTGCTACCTGATATTACTCAACCTGAAAGGCGTTATGTTTATAAATGGCTTGTGTGTAAATTAAAAAAAGATGGTGTTTTGATTAACACACATGAACTTAGGAGAATAGAGTATTATAATGATGAAGATTTTTCTTTAAGTGAAGATGAGAATCAGATACTTCATAATATATTTGATATTTCCTATGGAAAAGTTCCATTTAAAACAATAAATTCCTTGAGTTTATTAAAAACTGAATCAATGTCTGGAATTAAAAATTTTCCTGATACATATGTAATTGAGGATGAGGATGTTATTTATAAAAACAAGAAAATATCGATAAGAGGATATGAAAAGTGTAATTTTTTTGACAGAAGTTGTTATTACTTATTATCTTATTCCAGTATAGTGGAGGTTGCAAAGAAGGTAGCATTCAAAGCGATACAATATGATTATTGCTGTTTTATGGAGAATGGTTTTAAAGAAGATGGCATTGATTTAATATTAAGGTCATTTCTGGAAATTATAAAATCTGGAAAAGAAAAAACTATGATTATAAAAACGTATGAAACTGAAAAACAGTTTAAGAATTGCTATCCGCGTCATAATAAGACTTCTATAAACAATAAACTTCTTACATGCATAAAAAAACATAAAGAAGATTTAAAGATTTTAAAAGATTTTATAAATAATAATGGCTTAGAAAAATATGTAAAGGTTCTAGAAAGAAGTGGGAAAATAGAAGAGATAGGAGAAATAATCTCTCAATCAAAGAAAATTATATTTGCTTCTAGGACTTGCTGTGCAACTCCGCAAGTATTTATGTCTATATATTTGGGTAAGACTACAATTGTGCCAAAACATTATAAATTAATACCTCCGTTTAATTCGTTTTGTATAGAAATACCGTCAAATATGGTACATATTTCAGAAGAAATGGAATTTGCAAAAGTTTCAGAGAATTATCAATTGCTGGTTGGGAAAGTAGAAACAGAACAATTATTTTATATGATGGCTGAAGATAATCTGAGGCAAAATTCCATAGACGATTTTACCAAAAAGCGATTAGAAACAAGTATCTCAGATTTTTATGCGAAAATACAAAATAGAAAGTTTAATGAGTAAAAATTATATTTATGAAATACTATCAGCAACTGGATATCACAGACTGTGGGGCAGCTTGCCTTGCTATGATGGCATCAAATTTCGGAAAAAAGATTAGTATATCTGAAACCCGAATTTATGCTGGAACAGATGTAATAGGCACGAACATAAACGGGCTGATAATTGCAGCAAAAAAATACGGACTGAAAGCAACTGCCGTAAAAGGAAC
>JABUUX010000051.1 GCA_021442965.1 Treponema sp. | reverse complement strand
CAGGGACCGCGCCTTGCAAACTTTATGAAAATTATCGGAAAAGAACGCCTTTCACAGATTTTGAGCGTGTACTAATCATATAATAGGGGACCCGTTTTCAGTAGCTCAAAAAAACGGATCCCGTAATTATTCCTTTTTATTTAGACAAAACTACAAAACAGTCTTAAAATATCATTGTATGAAAATGAATAATAAATTTCTCATAATTGTATCCGCTACAATTGTCGAGACATTTGGACTTTTATTTTTTCTCCTCTATGGCATGCAGCAGATTCAGACTATGAAGAATTTCCAGTATATGCAGGCGCGTATGCAGGGACATCTTGCTGAATGTGTAAATTATGTTAATAACGTAAACAATTATAATGTAGTTACTTCTGAGGTTTCTGATAAATGGGAAGAAACAGTAAAAGCTCTTTCGGATGACATTGAGTTTCTTACAAATTCCAAAGATTTGGATTCTCTGCCTTATGAGTTTTTAGAGGCTTTGGATTATATTCCGGATCTTTGGCGTGCTATAAAATATTCACTAAAATATATAAGTGAAAGTTTTGAAGAGTTACAGGCTATTCCTGTTACCGGGTATGAAAACTTTTATCTTTCAACTATGGGTATAGCCAACGCCAAGCCCCACCTTCAGGACAGCGAGAATTACGAAAAAATTTACGATATTTGGACTACAATTTCGGAGCAGACTTCCAGTTTCCGTGTTTCAGCCAATGATATGGCTATTTCGAATGAAGAAGCAATAAATACATTAAGTGAATTGTGTATTAGGAAGGAAAAGAATTTTGCCGTTACTGCAATGCTCATCGCTCTTATAGCATCTGTCATAGTTGTTATTCTGGTACTGGCTATTACGGGGCGCATTGTTAAGCGTATTCAAAAAGTGCGTGATATTACAGCCTGTCTTATGGAAAAGGATTTTACAGTAGAAGTACATCCTAACGGTTCAAATGAGATGGTAGATTTAATGAAAAATATGAACCGCATGGTAAGTGAATTGAATACTTTTCTTCTTGTGGTTAAAGAGACTGCAGCTAAAGCTATTTCTTCCGGATACCAAATCAGTAACTCTGCAGATTCCACAGCTTCTGCAACAACAGAAATTGACGCAAATATTGAATCTATTACAAAAGAATTTGACCAGATTTCAGTTTCTGTAGAAAAGTCTGTAACAATAATTGCAGATATGAACCGTCAGGTAGATAATCTTGTTCATTATAATTCCCGCCAGTCTTCAGCTGTAGCAGATATGAATAAGACAGTTCTTTCTGTAGCAGAGACACTTGGTGAAATAACACAGATGGCAGAAGCACGTGCCCGCGATGCACAGGAAATGCATCAGCTTGTAGCCGACGGTGACCAGAAAATCAAGATTACAGCCCAAATGCTGGATGAAATTAAAAAGCAGCTTAATGAAATTAGTGGTGTTGTAAAAATCATTAATGATATTGCCTCTCAGACAAATCTTCTTTCAATGAATGCAGCCATTGAATCTGCACATGCGGGGGAAGCAGGAAAGGGCTTTAGTGTTGTTGCCGGGGAAATCCGAAATCTTGCCGAAAGTACTACAGCCAATGCAAAGAAAATCCGAGAATCTGTAAACATGATTGTTGATACTGTAGGAAACGCAAACATTGCTTCCGTTCAGGCGTCTGAAGCCTTTGGAAAGGTTCGAATTAATGCTGATCAGGTAATAGATTCTATGCAGGAAATTTCACACGGAATTATTCATGTTGATGACCAGATGAAGTCTATCCGTGAAAAAACAGAAGAGACTGCTGTGGCAGCAGATGAAATCAGTTCATTCTGCGAAAAACTTGCTGATAAACAGCGTAATGTTTCTGAGGAAGTTTCTTCAATTGACAGTCTTTTCTCTGAAGCACAAAGAGGAATTCACGAAATTAAGAACGGAACTTCTGACATTGTTTCACGTGTTTCTGAAGTAAACGAAAACAGTAAAGACAGTTACAAAAACATGACGGAACTGGAAACTGTTCTGGCAGAGTTTAAAACAAAAACATTGGAAGAAACAGAAGAATTGAATGTGGAAGAAGGATCTTTTGAAAGTTCAGAAGAACAGGTAAAATCTGAAGACCGTTTAGAAAACAAACCTGAAGCTTTTAGAGCAGAACCTTTAGAATCTGATATGTTTATTTCTTCTACCTCTGATGAGTTGGATCAAAAGAATGGTGATGCAAAGGAAAACGTTGAAGAAATAGAAGAACTTAGTTTTGAAGATATTGAAGAGTTTGATTAATCTAAAATAGTTTTGTTTTTACGAAAGGGGATTCTTTTTATGCAAGAATCTCCATTTTTTTTGTAAATAACAAAAAATTACCCTTAGAAAACGTTTTAGTTAGTGGAGATTTTAAATAAATTAACCACTATTTTTTTATTTATGTTATAATAAGGCTTTAGGGAAACTTTGCTTATGAAACTGAAAACACAATTTTCACTTATAGTGCTTGCTACTGTAATTTTAGTTTTTGTTCTTACTCTAAGTACTCAAGTTTGGTCTAAGAGAAACATGAGAATTAAGAACTATCAGTATCAGCAAATGACAGTTCAAAGAGACCTCGCAGATTTGGTAAACTTTATAAACCAGGTTAATTATCATCATACACTGGCTCAGAACGTTTACAGAGATTATAACGAACGTTTTGATGCAGTTGAGAACTCCATGAAAATTCTAACTACAGATGAAATAGTCCGTTCTTTCCCTAAAGAATTTAACGAAACACTTTCTCAGATAGGAAATCTTTGGGCCATAAACCGACTGCGTTATGAAAAGCTTAAGCCTTATATGGAAGCTATAGAAAAGGAAGAAATGCCGCTGGTCGTTTATACACAGATACAAAAATCCGGCATTAGGGATACTTACAGAAGAATGCCTGATAATGAAATAGTTCAAAGGCTTTATGCTCAGGTAGAACTGATAGATGCTGAGTTTTCCGGAATCCTTGTAGGGTCAACTACAATGGAAAAACTGGTTTACCAGGCTTCCTATGAATTTGAAGATATCCTTAAAGCGGCAGATACCCGTTACCGTTGTTATGCAATTATTATAGCAGTGATTATTTCGGCTCTTTTAGGAACCTCTATCACTATGATTACTTTTAATATTTCAAGGCATATTGTCAGTGTTAGAAATATGAGTAAAGGCCTTGCAAAGAAAGATTTTACACTGAATATAAAACCTCAAGGTTCGGGTGAAATGCAGGATCTTATGCTGAACATGAATAACATGGTGTCTGAATTAAATGCGTTCCTTCTTGTTGTAAAAAAGACTGCTTCCCGTGCTATTTCTTCTGGATATCAGATTAATGATTCAGCAAATTCTACAGCGGCGGCAACAACAGAAATTGACGCAAATATTGAATCTATTACAAAGGAATTTGATTTGATTTCGGCTTCGGTAGAAAAATCAGTTTCTATAATTGGAGAAATGAACAAACAGGTAGATAAACTTGTTCAGAATAACTCTTTACAGACTAAATCCGTAGAAGATGCAAACAGGACTGTTATTGACGTTGCAGAAACTTTGGAACACATTACTCAGATGACAGAAGACCGTGCGCGCGATGCACAGGAAATGCACGAACTGGTTGCTGATGGTGACCAAAAAATCAAAATAACTGCTCAAAAACTGGATGAAATTAAAAAGCAGCTTAAGCAGATTAGTGGTGTTGTAAAAATTATCAATGATATTGCTTCCCAAACTAACCTTCTTTCTATGAACGCTGCAATTGAAGCGGCACACGCAGGAGAAGCCGGAATGGGATTTAGTGTTGTTGCTGCCGAAATCCGCGGACTTGCCGAAAGTACCACCGAAAATGCTAAGAAAATCCGAGAATCTGTTGGAAACATTGTTGAAACTGTAAATGGTGCAAATGAGGCGTCCATTAAGGCGTCTGAAGCTTTTGGTAAGGTTCGTGTAAATGCTGATCAGGTAATTGATTCTATGCAAGAAATTTCGGGAGAAATTGCTCAGGTAGACAATCAGATGCAGTCTATAAAATCTAAAACGGAAGAAACCGCTGTGGCTGCAGATGAAATCAGTTCGTTCTGTGAACAGCTTGCCGGAAAACAGAGAACGGTATCAGAAGAAGTTACATCCATGAATGATCTTTTTGCTCAGGCAAAGGGTGGAATTCATGAAATTAAGAGGGGAACTTCAGATATTGTTCAGAGAATTACCGAAGTAAGTGAAAACTCTAAAGACAGTTATAAGAATATGACAGATCTTGAAAACGTTCTGGAAGAATTCAAGACTAAAGATGATGTGGCTGAAGCCATTGCAGAAATTGACAATCAGAATGCCATAGAAAATGTTTCTGCTGAAGAAATTGCACAGCAGGCATTGAGTATGGCTGAAGAAGTCCTTGTTCCTACAAGTGGGGACGAGATTGAATTCAATCTGGAAGATGTTGAAGAGGTAGAGTTCCTTTAATCCGTAAAATTCCTTAATCATTCTACCTGACAGGTACTTCTCGTTTTTTTTATTGATACTTTTATTTTATTGTGTTAATCTTAGAATGACACAATTTCAAAAAGTGTCAAAATAAAATCATTTTATTTTTAGAATTTAATAAAGGAAGGATTAAATGGCAACAAAGTATGCTTTCTTGTTCCCAGGTCAGGGAGCACAGGTTCCAGGTATGATTAAAGACCTTTGCGAAGCTTATCCGGAAGCACGCAAAGTAGTAGACGATGTTACATCAATTACAGGCGTTGATATGCCAAAGCTTTTATGGGAAACAGAACAGGCAGAACTCAGCCGTTCCGATAACAGTCAGCTGGCAATTACAACTGCTTCTATTGCGGTAATGAAAGTTCTGGAAACAAAAGGTATTACTCCATCTGCCGCTATGGGATTCTCTCTTGGTGAATTCCCTGCCCTTTACGCTGCAGGAGTCCTTTCTTATGAAGATGTAATTAAAGTAGTTCGTGCACGTGGTCAGATTATGCAGTCTGTATGCGAAAAAATTGCCGCTGCAAATGAAGGTCACGCACCTGGAATGACAGCAGTTCTTGGTCTTCCACCAGAAAAAGTAAAGGAACTGGTTTCGGGAATTAAAGATGCATACGCTGCAAACATGAACAGTTCAGTTCAGACTGTTGTTAGTGGTACTTTTGATGCTCTTACAGAAGTTGAAACAAAAGCAAAAGAAGCCGGTGCCCGTCGTGCACTCCGTCTGGCTGTAGCAGGGCCATACCATTCACCACTTATGCAGGAAGCTGCGGATGAATTTGAAAAAGCAATAAGTGATGTAACTTTCAATGACCCTAAAATCACAATGTTCTCTAATGTTACAGGAAAACTTGCAACAAGTGGGGAAGAAATTAAAAAGAATGCTGTTCTTCATCTTACAAATCCTGTACTTTGGACAACAGAAGAAGATGTTCTGGCACAGACAATGAAAGATGACGGAAATGAATGGAAACTTATTGAGCCGGGAGTAGGTCAGGTTTTGGCTGGTCTTTGGGGAAAAACAGAATATAAAGACACATGGTCATGTGTATCAATTAATTCGGCAGAAGGTGTTCAGAACCTTTAAAAAAGTTAGGAGAAATATTATGGCAGAACGCAGAGTAGTAATTACAGGAATGGGAGCAGTAACTCCTCTTGGTAACACAGTTGAAGAAACTTGGACAGCAGTAAAACAGGGAAAATCAGGAATTGGTCCGATTACACATTTTGATGCATCTGTAAACAAGGTACATTATGCCGCTGAAGTAAAAAACTTTGACCCGGCAGTTTACATGGATGCTTCTGCAGCACGTAAAATGGCAAGATTTTCTCAGTATGCCTGTGCAGCTGCAAAAATGGCTCTGGACGATTCTGATCTTATGGGAAAACAGGAAATCCTGGACGAAACAGGATGTATCCTTGGTGTTGGAATTGGTGGATTTGAAGTAACAGAAGCAGGATGCTTAGGATATGCAAAATCAGGATTTACAAAAACAGCACCAATGACAATTCCTGAACTTATTCCAAATGAAGCGGGTGGAAATATCTGTATGCAGTATCACCTTCACGGACCTACTTTTGCTGTAGCAACAGCCTGTTCTTCAGGAACTGATGCTCTTGGGACTGCTTTTGATATGGTTCGTTCAGGACGTATGAATGTTTGCCTTGCAGGTGGTGCTGAGTCAACAATCAACGGTTATGCAATCGTTTCATTTGAAGTTCTTCACGCACTTTCTACAGGGTTTGACGAAGACCCTACAAAGGCAAGCCGTCCTTTTGATAAAAAGCGCAACGGATTTGTAATGGGTGAAGGTTCTGCAATCCTTGTTCTGGAAGAATACGAACATGCTAAAGCCCGTGGTGCAAAAATCTATGCAGAAATTGCAGGTTACGGAGCTTCTTGTGACGGTTATCATCTTACATCACCGGATCCTACAGGAACAGTTCCTTCTCTTGCTCTTAAACGTGCACTTAAAGATGCAGGAATGGACGGAACAGAAATTCAGTACTACAACGCACACGGAACTTCTACACATATCAACGACCCAAGCGAAACAAATATGGTAAAACTGGCTTTTGGAGAAGAACAGGCACGTAAGCTAAAGATTTCTTCAACAAAATCTATGCATGGGCACTGCCTTGGTGCTACAGGTGCTATTGAAGCAATGCTTTGTGTAAAAGCTATTACAGATTCGTTTGTTCCTGCAACAATCAATCTGGATGAAGTAGACGTAGAAGGTGGATGTGATTTGGACTACACACCAAACAAAGGCGTAGAAATGAACGTTGATGCTGCTATGAGTGCAACACTTGGTTTTGGCGGACACAACGGTGCAATCATTGTAAAAAAGGTGAAATAAATGGCTGTAACAAACGATATTAAATCACTTCTTCCTCACAGAGATCCTTTCCTTTTTGTAGATGAAATTATTTCTTGTGATGATAACGGAAGCGTAAGTGAACATACATTTAAAGAAACAGAATTCTTTTTCAAAGGGCACTTTCCTGAATATCCTGTAGTCCCTGGTGTTATTCTTTGTGAAACTATGGCACAGGCTGGTGGAGCCGCTTTAAGTTTTCAGAAAAAAGTACCTGAAGGAAGTCTTTTCTTTTTTGCTACACTTGATAAAGTAAAGTTCCGAAATCAGGTGCGTCCGAACGATAAAGTACGTATGGAAATTACAAACCTTCGTGTAAGTTCAAGAATGATTAAGCAAGCTGGAAAAGCCTACGTAGGCGACACCCTCTGCGCCGAAGCCGAGTGGATGTGTTTAGTTGGTTCTGCAGAGGGAACCAATTAAACACAAGCGGAGGGCTTGCCCGACGCATGTTACAGCAAAGAGGGGGCTGTCCAAAAAG
>JABUUX010000137.1 GCA_021442965.1 Treponema sp. | reverse complement strand
TGGGAAATTCAGAAAGAAAACGGATATAAGGGGCTTCTTTTTCCTATAGTTCAAGGAAACTTTTTTGAAGATTTAAGAAAAGAGTCTTGTGAATTTGTTTCTTCTTTGGATTTGCCCGGTATTGCAATAGGAGGTTTATCTGTTGGAGAACCTTCTGAAAAATTTATTGAATTTATGGATTTGTCATGCCGTTATCTTCCTTACGAAAAACCTAAATATGTAATGGGAATTGGGACTCCTGAATATATACTCAATGCAGTGGCTTCTGGTGTTGATATGTTTGATTGTGTTCTTCCAACTCGTAATGCCAGAAATGGTGCATATTTTACTCATGATGGTTCTCTTTCAATAAAGCAGGAAAGATTTATTCATGATATGGGACCTGTGGATAAAGAATGTAATTGTAAAGTATGCCGTAATTATTCCAGAAGCTATTTACGGCATTTATTTAAAGAGCAGGAAATTTTAAGTTCTATTCTCAGCTCTTATCATAATCTTTATTTTTTGAATAATTTGATTCAAGAAATTAGAGATTCTATTTTTGAAAATCGTTTTGAAGAATACAGAAAGAAATTTCTTGAAAGATATAAAGCCGGAAATATACAATGAACTAGAAGGTCATTTTTCCACCCAGACTGAACTCTAATGTTATGGAATCTGAAGAAATGCTAAAATGATTATAGCCTGCTGTTCCTGTTATATATAAAGAATAATGATCCATAAATGAAACATCACATCTGTGAGATATTTCATATTTTTGATAAAACTCTTTCTCGTCTTTTCCTATTTCAAGATTAAGATAGTTTTTTCTATCTATTCCGGCTTTTAATTTTTCTTCATTTTTTTGAAATAAACTTATAAGAGAAAGTAGGGGAGATTTTGTTCCTGAGTAATCATATATTGCTGTACCTCTTGAATTCCATGTTCCATTCTGCTCAAGATAATAATCTAAAGATGCCTTAATTGAATTTCGGTTATTTATATATAGCAGCATTTGAGTATAAACAGATATTGCAGCAGTTGTTTCTGTAGGATTTGAACATGGTGTCTTAATAATAAATTCTAATGAAGATGTAAATTCATCCTGTTTATACCATTTAAATAACGAAAGCCTGCTGTCTTCTCCAAATATGTTAAAGGATTGATTAGAAATAACAGTTTTGAACTGATAGTTATCTGAAAAATTATCCATAATGCTAATATCTCTTGCAAGCTGAAAATTAATTGAGCTTGGAATGTAGAAATCCGAGTATGAATTGAATAATTGTCTTTTCCACGAAAGTTCATAAATTGAAGAATAATTTGTTCTATTGTTTTGGGAAAGATTTTGTGAAAAATCCGGAAAAAGATCCTGAATAGGAAATGATATGTAGTACCAGTTAATTACACTTTGGTCTGAAAACAGTGTATTCAAATCTTCAATATAGTTCTGTGGAAGGAATTCATTTTTTGAAATACCGCCTTCTTTTTTCCATGATAAGTTAAATGTGTTATTTAAGATTTTGAATGGAAATGAAAAATTCATTATTGCTCTACTTGAGTTATATAATTCTTTTGAATTGCTTCTTTCATTATTAAGTTCATAAAAGACTTCAGGTGTAATGAAAGTAATAGGAACAGAAACTTTTGCATATATTTTTTCATTTCTTGCTAGTGCTGAATCTTCCCCTTGGGAAAATTGAAACAGGGTAGAATCTGAATACATTGTGAAGTAATCTTTATAAATTAGGTCTGATTTTTTTCTGGATATTTTCTGTTCCGCATTAATTCCTGATTCTAAAATAAAATATGGAATATTTAGATTTAATTGTCCTTTGTAATTTTGTGTTTTCTGAACGGTTTCATTTTTTGCATTAGCCCAAAGTTGAAGGCGTAAAGGAATTTTATATTTGGAACCGCTTAATGAAATGGTATCAGATTTGTCTGAACTTATTCCCGAACCTGAATAATTGAAAGTTTCTTTAAATGATAAAATGTCAAAAAATGGTTTTTCTGAATATACAGAATGAGAGGCATTATCTATCACTTTTGAATTGCCTGAATTAAAATCACTTTGAGTTTCCAGTCTGATTTTAGTAAGAGTAATTCCAGCTTCAGCACTTCCTTTTATAAATGCTTCTGCATTTCCTCCATTGGTATACATCCAAGTCCCTGCAGTTCCTTCAGCTAAAAAAAACGGTTTTTCTATTAATGAAAAATTATTAAATGTAATTAGTGGTTTATCAGTGGAATATTCAAATTTTAAGTAATCCTGTGCTTTGAATATAGATTTATTACCCGAATATATTATTTCGTCAAAATAAACAGTTCCTTCTGAATATCCATTAGATTCAAGTTTCAAATGATTTGGTACAATGTTTTTATTTGAAAAAAGTAAAAAATCTTCTTGGTTTAATTTTGTACTGTCAATGTATATACAATTTTCAGTGAGGGAAAGTTTAATAATGTGCCATTTTCCATCATAAAAATTATTTAATGCAGAAGAAGAAATACTGGCTTTTACTGCATCTGTATTTTCTGAAAATTTGCCTTGCCTTTGAGAAAGTGTAAATACAAGTGCTTCAGAACTTTCAGTTATTTTATTTAGTTTTTCAATTTTAAAACCAAATTCTATGTTATCATAATTTTGAAAACCAGCAGAAGTAAAAAAGGTACCGCATGAAATTTCAGCCGCATTATTTTGACTGTTTTTCCAGTTAATTTTTGTTACATAGTTTCCTTGGGTGTTTTTAGCAAATGGGCTTCCACTATCACTAATAGAAAAACTTCTTACAGATGTATTTACATTTGCAGTACAATCAAATGATGCTGGTTCAATTTCGTATGGGCCTGTCAGAATGTATCCGATTGGAGAAGACTCTGTATGATTTTTTTCTACAACTATAATTCGTGCATCATGAAATCCTGTTAATAGTGCTTTGTCTTTTTCCGAAAAAAGAACAGAAACTTCCTGCCAGTTTTCTGAAAGAATATTTAGTGGTGTAATTATATCCTTTGAGTTTACGTCAGAAATTTTCCAAGTTGTAGTTCTTGATTCATCTATTGTTATTCCTTCACTGTTTGCGTAAGTTCCCAATTGAAGATATACATCCAGATTATTTAATGAGTCTTTGTTTTTCTTCCAAACAGGTTTTAGTCCTATAGAAAATCTGCTTCCAGATATAAAATTTGAAAGTTCAATATCTTTTGAAGTCCATATAGTTTTTCCTTTTTCCATATTTGAAAAATCAATTTCTATTGGTATTGCAAATCCTGTTATAGAAGAGTCTGTTGTTCCATTTGTTGTGTTTTGTTCAACTTTATTTTGTATTTCAAGATCAGGTTCGAATAAAAGGCGTTCTGTATTCAAAACTGGAACAGACAAAGTAAAATATCCGACATCAGCTGAAAGATAATATGTTTTTGGAATTCCAAGAGAACTTTCGTATACCAATAAACTGTCTGAAGTATTTTCCTTTGTTATGGCAGTACTCAAGCTGTTTTTTGCTTTGATAAATTCGTTTTCATATTTTATTCCAGAATTGACAGAAGCAAATAATGGTGTTGCATTTTTTTGACCGGATCCTGTGTAGGCAGAAACAGGAATGAAAGCAGTTATATCAATATCTCCCAAAAGATTATTAAAAAATTTATAACTGAATCCTGAAGCAAATATAAGAGCTCCATTATTTACATCGTTTGATTCTTCAGACCAGGTAACATAAAGTTTATCTGTGTCAGACAAAGGTTTGGAAAGTTGTATATAGCCAGTTTCTTCGTCAAAAGAAAATCCGGACTCAGGTAATCCATTTCTGTAAATTCTAATGCTGCCCTTTGAGGCTTTATTGTTAATTTGAATTTGACTGATTCTTGAATACTCACGTTTTAAAATAACTAAATCTGTGGTTATGTCGGAATCAAAATAAATTTCGGGATGTGTATCTGCAAAAGGAAAAGTTTTTATAGATGAGGAAGAATCAATATTAATAACATCAACATAACTTAAGTTTAGTCCCGAAAGATCATTTTTGAAAAATAAATCTCCCTTTAAAGTTTGACTTACAGTAAATGAATCATCTTTAGAATCAAGTGTGTGTGACCAGACGAAATAATCTGATGAATCAGACCAGCCTGAAATATAAACTGAAGTATCTTGGAAAGGACTGAACTTTGCTGAAGATTGAAGAACAAGAACTTTTTTGCCATCAATAAAAGAAGTCATTTTGTATGAATAATCAGAAAGATTAATTCCCGATTTTTCAAACTGCTTCTGAATTTTTCCCAAAAATGAATTTACATTGGAATAAGATCCTGCTTCCAAAAGAAGATTATCAACATCATTTTCTGTATCAAAAGAAATAAGAATATTCTTTTGATAATTAGAGGAGGAATCACTTTGTATTGCTTTTGATAAATAAAGAGCATTTGCTTTACTGTCTGTTAAATATTGGTCTCTTGAAATCTTTTTATATTTTCTTCCAAAAGAATCAGAAAATGTTCCGGAAGATGATTCTATGTAAATATCAGATATTTTTGAAATAAAGCCATCTGGGAGAATATAAAATCTGCCGCAAACATAGTCTTCAGGTTGAATTTCAAAGTCTTGTACAGAATTCATTCCGTAAAATACAGCTTCATTTGTTTTGAGCATATCATAACGGAAAAGAAAATCTGCGTTCCAGTTACTTTGGGAAAGATTTATAGAAAAACCTGGAGCCTGATTGCTTCCTCCTCCTGGATTAAAGTTAAAATCTGATGATGAATATGTGTCAGGATATAATATTTTCCTGTTAGAAATGCGTGCATTTTTTACAAGGTTTGGACCTGCGTAGCCTAATGCAATAGTGCTTTTTTTGAACTCATCTTCAAACTCTGTTTCAAAATACCATCTTTTATTGATAGTCATTTTTGCCATTAAATTTACATTTTGTTTAAAAACAGGTACACCGGCAGTTACTGTAAAAGGTGTAAATCTGTTAAATGCTCCTATTATTTTTTCAGAAAGTTCCATATTCCAATAACCTGAAGCATAGAAATCAACATTTGCATCTCCAAGTTTAAAAGCAAAAAGTTCAGAAGGACTTTCCTTTGGTAAAGGTAAAAGCATAGGGGCTGAAAGGTTTAATGCTCCAGCTCCACTATTTGTAGATGTTGTTTCTGTATAAATTTTTGAAGGTTTTATAATTGCCAGGAGTGATAAGAAAAATAAAATACAGATTGTTTTAGGTTTATATACTCTGGCTTTTCTTACAGGAAGTTCCGGATGTTTTTTTTCAAATTTTAAAATGGCTTGTTCAACAGCTTGCTTTTTCTTTTCAGTGTCATCAAATAAATTCTGCTGAAAAGATGTTGCTTCATTTGTAACGTTATCAAAGCCAACCCCAAGCAGTCTGATTCCACGCATAGGTTCATATTTCTGTTCAAAAAGAGATTTTACCTTTTCAAAAAATGAATCTAAAGTAATGATTTCAGTAGGGTAGGTTTGCCTGATAGAAACTGTAGTAAAATCCTCGTATCGTATTTTTACAAAAATGGTTCTTGAACATTTATTTTCTCTAAGAAGTCTGAACATAACCGAATGAGACAGTTCCATTAGAGCAGTCTCACATACATAAATATTTGTCTGATCTTCTGGAAAAGTACGTTCATTGCTTATCGAATGAGATTTAGATTCACTGTCAAACATATCTGATGCCTGACCTCGTAATATATAATATAAAAAAGTTCCTGTGTTTTCACCAAACATAAAATTTAAAATTTCTAATGGCATATTATATAGTTGTTGTGTAGTGTAAATACCGGATGATTTAATTCTTGCTGATGTTTTTTTTCCAATTCCCCAAATTTTCTCTATTGGAATTGAAAGCATATAATCAGTTTCTGTTCCGGGTTTCATAAAATAGAATCCATCTGGTTTATTTATGCTTGATGAAAGTTTTGCAAAATATTTTGAGGAAGCTAGTCCTATTGAAATAGTTAATCCTGTTTCTTCTTTTACAGTTTTTTTTATTTTCTTTGCAGTTTCTTCTGGCGGTCCAAAAAGTCTTTCAGTTCCTGTTAAATCAATGAATGCTTCGTCTATGGACATTTGCTGAACATCTGGTGAAAATCTTGAAAATATTTGCATAATCTGCCAAGAAATTTCAGAATATCTTTTATAGTTTCCTCTAACAAAAACTCCTTTAGGGCAAAGTTTATATGCTTCCTTTGTAGGCATAGCAGAATGGACACCGTATAATCTTGCTTCATAACTTGCCGTGGATACTACACTTCTAGGGTCTTCAGGAAGTCCTCCCACAATAACAGGTTTTCCTCTGTATTCAGGATGATCTAATTGTTCTACAGATGCAAAAAAAGCATCAAGATCTGCATGAATGTACCAATGATTAATTTCTGTACTCATTAAAAATCTTCCTGTATAACAGAGTAATAATCCATGTAGATATTACCGTTTTCTTCGTAAATTGCTGTAACTGTAATATTAGTTTCGGTTTTTCCTTCTCCATAATTAAATTCCATTTTTGAAGGAGGCTCAAAAGGTGTTTTAAAAATACATACTGTTGCATTTTCTGCATAATAATCATTTTCGCTAAAAAGTACGGGCGTTGAATCTTTACCTTCTACACGAATGATACAATATTCCAAAGGTTTATCAGAATCGATTTTAAGAGTTCTGATTCTGTCCCCAAATATATGACGTGTTTTTGTTTCAATTTTAAGTATCTTTTCAGGGCTTTTGTTTATGATTTTTGATGGATTTGTTTTTTTAGTTTTAGAAAAATTTTCAGGAAGCAAAAATATGATTACAGCTTCAAAAATTACACAAAAAATTGCAATCAGAAGAAGGTTTCCTAAATCTTTCATAGCTGGATTTTTAGTTTTTTTATAGAAGAAAAAACTTGTACCCTTTAAAATTCTAAAAACTGTAAGGTATTGTGGTATAATAATTAAGAAAATTGCAAAAGGCAGAAAAATGTTGTTCATTAAGGATTCAGAAATTTGACTGACATCAGAATTGTAGAGAAATTGAAACAGATAAGGAACAAACGGAATCTCAAATAGAATTAGAATAATAAAATGAAAATAATTCTTTTTAAATACTACAGAAAGTGATGCAAGAATAAATTCAACTGCAAAAATAGGGAAAAGAGAAATATCAATCAAAGAGAATATATACAGGTTTATGGTAGAGGTAATCATTGTTATATAATCAATAGTTTTTCTTTTGAAGTCAGGACTGTATCTGATTGTAGAAAGAAAAACCAAAGACAGTACAACAAAAATCATTGGCAGTATAAAACTTATTGATGATAATAGAGATAAAGGACAGTTTAGTTTTTCTCTTAAAAAATCAACGGAATATTTATACATTATGAAAACAAGAATCGATATTCCATAAAACAGAAGAGGGAAATACCAGATTTTTTTTATAAGTTTCCATGCCAGTTTGCTTTGGTTTCTATTTAAAAAACCAAAAGAGAATAAAATAAAAAGTGAAAGAAATACAG
>JABUUX010000309.1 GCA_021442965.1 Treponema sp. | reverse complement strand
GTTGCAAAAATCATAAAGCGCACAGGATTTGCTTCCTTCTGAGTAATGTAGCGGATTTTAAAATGTGCTGTTCGGCTTGCTGGTGGCGGATAGCGATCCAGCCAGTCTTTTAGAGCCATATTTAAAGAAGAGGTTCCGATTTTTTTTGTAAGCTGTCCGTAAATCTCCAGAGTTTTGTCTAAAAGATCTTTTACACCTTTTCCTTCCAAAGCAGAAAGAGGAAGAATAGGAGCGTACTCCATCTGTCCAAACATGATGTTAATCCACTCTTTTGTTTTTTTGAAAGTCTTGTTGTCCTGTGGCATTTTATCCCATTTGTTCAGAATAAAAATAATTCCTCGGCCCTGTTCGTAAGCAAGGGAACAGATTTTTTTATCCTGCTCGGCAAGCCCTTCTTCAGCATCAATCATCAGATAAACGATGTCGCACTGGTCCAGAGTTTTTATTGCACGGTTTACGGAATAATACTCTACATCTTCGGTAACTTTTGCTTTTCGACGGATTCCTGCAGTATCCAGAACTTTGAACCTTTGGTCGCGGTAAGTAAAATCTCCCTCAACAACATCACGGGTGGTTCCCGCGTAATCACATACGATAGAATTTTCTGAATGAGTCAGTCTGTTTGAAAGCGTAGATTTTCCTGTGTTAGGTTTTCCAAGAATTGCAATTTTTACAGGACGCTGGTTAGAAATAACTTTAACTTTACTAAAATCCAGTTTAGAAACAATGCAGTCTGTAAGTTCGCCAATGCGGTCTCCGTGGCTTGCAGAAATGAAAAAAAGGTTTTTGAATCCAAACCTGGCATAATTCCAGGCTTCAGCTTCATTTTTTCCGCCTTCAGTTTTGTTTACAGCTGCAATTACTTTGTTCCAGTAAGGACGCATTTTTAAAATAAATTCTTCATCTTCCCCGGTAATCATTCCGGCTTCAAGAAGTATAAGGATACAGTCAGCTTTTGAAATTTCGTCCAGGGACTTTTCTACAACCTGTTCATCCAGTTCTGCTTCCATTGTTCCGATTTCGCGTTCCAGTTTGTATCCGCCGGTATCAATCAGGTGAACAGGATTTCCGTTCAGCATAGCTACGGCTTCAACAGGGTCGCGGGTAACACCGGGAGTAGGATTTACAATAGCAATACGCCGGTGTAGGAAGCGGTTAAATAGTGTAGATTTTCCAACGTTTGGGCGACCTGCAATTACAAGAGTTGGAAGCCCTTCGTATTCAAAATCTTCAGGACGCACATAATCATTAGATTTTGTTTCAGGTAGAGTGATAAGAGTTTCGTCATCTTCTGAATCAGAATTTTCATCAGAAAAATAGTCTTCTTCAAAAGCAGCATCTAATTCATCACTTGGATCTGGGGAAGAAAGGTTTCCATAAATTTTGCTGCTGTATTCTTCTTTAGTTTGAATTTCTTCTTGTGGTTTTGGTTTTGAAAAATCAGGTTTAGACTTTTTCTTTTTTGCCATGTTATTTTCCTAAGATTTAATTTACAGATTATTTAGATGCTTTGCAGAAATTGCCTCAAGTTCTGCAATTGTAAAACGAGACAGCAGTTCTTTTGTTTTTGAAATAGCTTTTGGACTCATAGAAAGAGTTCTGAATCCCATTCCGCCTAAGACCATGATACTGTCCTGTCTGCCTGCCATTTCACCGCATACAGAAATAGGGATGTGTGCGCTTTCGGCATTTGCGTATGTTAAGTTTATAAGTCTAAGAACTGCCAGATTAAATTCATTGTACAGATTTGCTACGTGCTGGTTTTCACGGTCAATGCCAAGTGTGTATTGAGTAAGGTCATTAGTTCCCAAAGAGAAAAAATCACTGTAATTTGCCATACAGTCCGAAGTAACAGCTGCCGAAGCTGTTTCAATCATTATGCCTACAGGGACATCTTCTTTGAAAGGAATACCTTCTTCTCTAAGTTGAGTTTTTACTTCTTCAATTATTTCCAGACATTTTTTTACCTGAGTTGTGGTAGAAATAAGGGGGAGCATAATATTCAGGTTACCGTAAACACTGGAACGGTAAAGTGCACGAATTTGAGTTTTAAACACTTGAGGATAGGCAAGACTGAGTCGGACAGCACGAAGTCCCATTAATGGATTTTTTTCTTCTGTGTGAGGAATGTCTACCGCATTAATTATTTTGTCTCCGCCGGCATCAAGAGTTCGGATTGTAACAGGTTTATCTCCCATAATTTCCAGAACTTTTTTGTAGGCGTTAAATTGTGTTTCTTCACTGAAAGTTCGGGCGGCTGCATTTAAAGAAACTCCTTGTGTACTCATATAAAGGAACTCAGTTCTAAAAAGACCAATTCCATCAGCTCCTTCTGCTTTAGCAATTTCTGCTTCTTCTGGAGTTCCGATGTTTGCTAAGAGAGAAAATTTTACTCCATCTTTAGTAACGGCCGGTTTATTAAGGAATGCTTTGAGAGCAAGTTTATGCTGATATTCTTCACGGATTTTTGTTTTGTATTCTGCAATTGTACTTTTATCCGGGGATTGTAAAACTTCGGCATCTTTTCCATCAACGATGATTGTTTCGCCGGTTTTAATTTTTTTGTTTATATCTTCAAGGCCTACAACTGTTGGGATTCCATAGTTTCTAGCCAGAATCACAACGTGGCTTGAAACACCGCCTTCTGTAAGCGCAAGCCCTGCAATCTTTCTTTTGGAAAGAACAATAGTGTCAGAAGAACTTAATGTTTTAGCAACAATGACAGAGCCGTCCGGAACGCGATTGATTTCAAAAGGATGAATATCAAGCATTTCATCAAGAACACGTCCAAATACATCGGTAATATCTTTTGCGCGTTCGGCAAGATATTCGTTACCGGCATTACGAAGGCGCGATGCATATTCTTCAGCTTTAAATTCAACTGCGTATTCAATGTTATAAAGTTCTGATTCATAAAAATCTTTTACTTCATTCAAAAAAACCGGGTCGCCCAGCATAAGAATGTAAGTTTCAAAAACTTCACGCTGGATTTTATCCTGAGGGTCAGATATAGAAAGTTCTTCAAGGTGTTCGTTCAGTTCAAGAGTAACTGTCTGGATAGCCTGTTCAAAACGAATCCATCCTTTTTTTGTCTGATCAATTTTAATTCTGTGTTGAGGTATTGCACGTTTTACTGCTTCGGGTATAACAAAAGCTGTACCAATCCCAACACCTTCAGCGGCGGGTATTCCAAGAAAAACTTCCATAATAGAAGATTATACCTTAAAAATCTCTTTTCGGTGAAGAGTGCCCAAACTGCTTAGTGCATCGTAAAGATTTAAACCAGCTCCTTCTTTTTCCTGAAAGTTTTTTAAATCGATAGTAAAGCGATTCATAGAAAAATGCTGGTAAACAAAAATCATATCCAAATTATCTTTTCCAAAAGTAGAAATCAGTTCATCTCTGTAATTCAAAAATAAACCTTTCCCTTTTAGCTCTGCGTATCCGACAAGCCAAAGCTTTGTTCCAAGCTTCATGTTCAAAAGTGCTGTATTACGGGCCATCCACTTTTGGCTTTCAATAATTAGATTGCTTATTTCAGGGCGGGCATTTTTCATAATATAACGCAACTGTTCTGTACGGGCAGAATGAATCGGAGTTTTATTCAGAATGATAACATTTTTTCTAAAATCGGTATTAAGTTCAGGATTTTCGGCAAAGAATTTTTGACCTAACTTTCCGGCAAGCCCAACCAAGTATTTTTGATTTTCATTAAGCTGCTCATTTTTTCCCGGGTTGTCACCTATAATAATCAGCTTAATGTCATCACATTGTGTTACAAAATCAAGGGATTTGTTATATACAACAGGGTTATCAACAGGATATTCCGGGGTTTTTCCTTCTTTTGCAGCCTGAATTTGAAGTGTTCTTAATTCATCATTATATACACTCCATTCTTGAATTTTTTCTTTGAATTCTCTGCGGAAGTTTGAAAATGCAATAAACTGATCTTTTGTCATAATCCTATTATAGCAGAAAATCATACAGTATTTTTAGGAAATTCGTACGCTTTTTCTAAGATAATAATTTTCTTACTTTTTGCCGATAATAGACTTATAATTATTTCTATATCTATGTAAGTATATTTTTTGGAGGTATTATTATGAAAAAACTACTGGCTGCAATTACAGCAGGACTGCTTGGTTTTTCATTGTCTGCTTTTGATGTTTTCTCTTATGTTCCTTTGAATGAAGAGATTACAGGTTATACAAAAACGGAATATTCAATTGAAACAAAATTTGGGGAGTACTTTAAAACTGTTTCTAAAAAAATAGAACATAAAATTGATGCTTCCGGAAATGATGTTGAATCAATTGGTTATACAGCAAGGGGTGTACCAGAAAATAAAATCCAGACGGTTTTTGATTCAGTAGGAAATGTTATGAAACAGAGCTGTTTTGATACAAAGTCTGGCGAGGACATTCTTTTGTGGACTTCAGAGCATATTTATAAAAAAGGCATTAAAACAGAATCAAATGATTATGATGCTGATGGTGAATTAAAGGGGAAAACAAAGTATAAGTTTGATAACGATCTTCTTACCGAAGAAACAAATTACAAAGGAAACGGAGTCCTGTTTTCTAAAATTGTTTATAAATATGATGAAGAAAAACGTATAGTAAAAGAAACCCGTTATCTTTCAAATGGTTCTTTAGACGAAGAGTCAAGTTTTGAATACAAAGAAGATGGAAAAATAGATACAATTACATTTACAGATTCTATTCTTGGAACAATAAAAAAGATTTTCCGATATTCAGATAAAGGACTTGTAACAGAAGTTACCACGTATAAGGTTGTATCAGATTCAGCAAATATTGTTACAGAACGACTTGTTCTTAAGTATGATGCTCAGAATCAGATTTCAAAAATTTCAAACTATCTGGTATCAGAAAAATTTGGAACAACAGTAAATGAATTAAATTATATGGCTGATTATACTTACAGTTACGGAGAATAAATTTTTTCGGTTTAAAAGCACCTGTTAAACCGGCTACATTAAAGGTGCAAAAACTCTCATTACTCTGCCAATAAATCTGACAGGTAATGAGAGTTTTTTATAGCTATGAACTGTCATCTCTGAACACTGGCAAAGAGTGTCCTGAAAATCTTTTTCAATTTTATTAATCACATCACATTTATACATATACAAACCGCATTCAAAATGGTGGTAAAAACTTCTGTAATCAAGATTCACTGAGCCAACGGTAGCACTTGTTCCGTCACAAATAACATTTTTTGCGTGTATAAAACCTTCATCATAATTGTAAATGTGAATACCTGCTTCTATAAGAGTTTTTAAAAAAGTTCTACCAATGCAGAAAGTAACAAAATGATCTGGTTTTGACGGCACGATAATGGAGACTTCAACACCGCGCTTTGCTGCAAAAATGAGAGCATTCATCATCATGTTGTCTATAATGACGTAAGGAGTTGTAATATGAACATATTTTTTTGCGTGGGAAATCATATATAAATATGTGTTTTCGGCATAATCTTCATTGTTGTAAGCATCATCTCCATAAGGAATGACTAAGCCGTTATATTTTTCATAGCACGAGTAAGGAAGGTTTATATATTTTTCATATTCGTCAGTTTCTTTTGAAATTAAATTCCAGTTCTGCAGAAACATTGTTGTAAAAGTTTTTATGGCAGGACCTTTTATTTTTACCGCAGTATCTTTCCAATATTTGAAGCGCTTGTGTTCTCTATTAAAATATTCGGATGAAATATTTATTCCGCCGGTATATGCAGTCTTTCCATCAATGACAACAATTTTTCTGTGGTCACGGTTATTCTGCTGAGTGGCAAAAACAGGGGCCAAAGGCAGGAAAATTTTAGCTTTAATACCTGCTTTTTCAAGATATTTTTGGTGAGTCTTTGTTGCAGAAAAAACAGAACCAATGGCATCGTAAAGAACTCGAACTTCTACACCTTGTTTAACTTTTTCTTTTAGTATTTCTACAATCTTAAGCCATGATTCATCAGCACTGATAATGAAGAATTCAATAAAAATAAAGTGTTTTGCATTTTCCAGTTCTTTAAGAAGGGATTCTTCAAAGGATTCTCCATTAGGATAATAATCAACTCTTGTTTTAGAATATGGCGGGTAAGCTTCTAGGAAATTCATGTAACGAATTAAATCTGCTCTTTCCGGGAAATTTGCAGAAAGTTCTTTAGTTTCTGAATTTTCGGTAAGGTAAGTATTTGTAATAAGTTTTACATTTGTCAGTTTTTTCCCAAAGGAACGGCCGCTGGTATTAGCATGGTAGAAAATGTAAAGAGTAATTCCAATAACCGGAGCAATAAAGACAGGAAGCAGCCAGGCAAGTTTGAATTCATTTTTTCCCGGACAGTTTACAAGGTAAATAAAGAAAATAATTCTTAAAAGGATACTGCTACCAAAGTAAACTTCAATATACTGAAGACCCCAAAATGCAAAACCTACGACCAGAGCAACCTGAACAAGGATTAATAGAGAAATAAAAATTACACGATTGTAAATAAGGTTTCTTGCAAAACGCCAGCCTTTTTTATTTTGTCTGTAAAAAAAACGTTCTTCCTTGTTTCTCATACATTAAATATAGACATATTTAAATATTGTTCCAATAGAAAAAATCGGTTAAAATATTTGTTATGAAAACCATAGGAATCAAACTTGCAGACGGCTCTTTTTTTCCGGTATTGCAGGAAGGGCAGCCTGATCAGAAAACTCTGGAGCTGACCACGGCTCATAATAATCAGACTCGGGTGATGGTTGATCTTTACAGATCCAAATCTTCATCTATGGATGATGCTGAATATGTTGATACTCTTCAGATTGATAACCTTGTAGAGCATGAAAGAGGAACAGCCAGTATTTCATTTGTAGTTGCTATAGATGAAGACAATGAACTTTCGGCTAAAATTTGTGATAATGAAACAGGTGAAACAAGCAAAACAACTATTGAGCTTGTTAATAGAACTCTGGAAATGCGCATGGCTGAAGAGCAGTCTAATTTTGATATAACTGAAACTTCTGTTGATGAAGATGAAGTTATAGTTGAAGAAACATTTTCAGAAGAAAAAACAGAAGAAAAAGAAGATTCCAATGCAGAAAATTCTGCCGTAGCGGGGGCTGTTGGAGGTGGACTTTTAGCCGCTGCCATGCTGGCAAACGAAATTAATAAATCGGCAGAATCTTCAAAGAACGAAAATGAAGAAACTGAAAGTGAAGAGTTTATAGTTCCTGATTTTTCTGAAACCGAAATTGTTGATGATACAGCTGCAGAAGATTCCTTTGCAGATGAAATGAATGTTGACGAGCAGACTTTTAGCGAAGACTTTTCTGAATCAGAGATTACAGAAACCACAGAAGATGATTCTACAGTAGTGGCAGAGTCAACTGAAGAAGAAACTATTCAGGATGATTTTGATCTTCCTGATTTTTCAGAATCTGAAACATATACTGAGAAGGCAGAAACTTCTTCTGAAGAATCACTTTTTGACATTCCGGATTTTGAAGACGAAACAACAAAAACAGAAAG
>JABUUX010000117.1 GCA_021442965.1 Treponema sp. | reverse complement strand
AATCCCTTCTGTGTTTCTAAGCTGAAAGTGATTCAAAAGCGAGTCATTTTTTATTACATTAAAATCTGTAATATTTATCTGGTAATACCTTTTAAGACGGTTGTATTTCTGTCCTTTATTCAGTCTGTCACGGTGTCCACGAATCATATAATAAACAGAACGGTTTATAAAGTTGTCATTCATGCGGTGGGTCTGAACTTCAATTTCGGCTTCTTCACCGTCATTGAAAGTGCAGCTTATATCAAAGCGTACGGGTTTTTCACGTTCACTGCCGGAAGGTTCGTTCTTCAGGATTTTTATATCCGATATTTCCCGTCCGATAATTGATTCCAGAAGTTTTGAAAGGCAGTAGTTACCTTCAGGGCTTTCATCAGCAAAAAGGGCTTTGAAGGTTGCGTCTGAAAGCGGATCCAGTAATTTTTCTCTCTGCATTTTTTCGCGGATTTCTTTTTTACTTATGTACATTTTTTTACCTCATTCTTGTGTTACATAAGTAATATAGACTTGGTTTTTCATTTTTACGCAAAATGTTTGGAAAATAGTGAAAATTTATTATTGAATAATGAATAGTTGGTAGTGGGTAGTTCATGCAAAAACGGGACGCAGCGAGTCATGACCGGTGAGCATTGTTGCGATTTTGCTCACCTGCTCCGCTTTTCAGCAACACCAGCTCTTCCGAGGCATAAAATCGCGTTTCTGGAACCGTTTTTGAAAGCCTTTGTATAATTTTTTTCAATTATTACAAATTCAAAAGCAAATATACTGCAAAAATATTGTCATACCGGTAATTCCCTCGCGGGCAAAAACGGTAATATATGCCCATTGATGGTAAATATGAAATATTTGCTCCCCGGCTAAAATCATATTCCACACCTACTCTAAAACCATTTCCCCATAAAACTGAATCAAAAACTTCAGTTCCGGAATATGAATCAAATCTGCAGCAAATAGAATAAGCAACAGAAAAATTAAAGCCTAAAAGATTAGGATAAATTTTTAATCCCGGAAAAACAGCAAGGTCTGTGTGATTAAAATGCTCTCCGTTATCATTCCAGTTAAAATCAAAAAATAAATCAGCACCTGTAAACAGGGTAAAATTTTCAGAAAGATCCAACAATATGTCACCTGTAATACCCGCTATTACCCGATGCCCAGCATTATTTATTTCATCATTTATAACTTGAACCTGTGAATCACCATAAACTGGAAATCCGGAACTGAATCCTAAATCAAAATGAAGTCCCGGAACAGAATCTTGAGTTGAAGAATTGTTTGGAAATATAAAAAAAGAAACAAGGCAGGAGACAATCAAAAAAACTAAAAACTTTTTATGAGCCTGTTGAATCATCTTCTGCCCCGTAAAATTAGTATCTGACTCGGATAATTGCAGCCAGAATCAAAAGATGAATAGCAAATCTTGAAAGCCATGAGAAAATGAATTCAGGATTTGTATTAAAAATAATACCTGTGCTTTTTGATACAAAATCTACAAATACAATGGCAATAATCCAGCAGATAGAAATAATCACCATAAAGATAGTGTCAATTCCAGTTCCCATAACTACAAAAAGCCTTATAAAAAGAAAAACACCTGCTATAAGTTCAATTACAGCGTAGATATAGCAAAGAATTTTTGTAACATCACCTTTTAAAAATGATGTACTTCGGAATGCCACTACAACTTCATCGCCAGCACGAAGCCCATAACGGATAATTGTTACTCCGCTTACAATAAAAATCAAAGCCAATGCAATCTGCATAAAAACAGAACTTACAGATCTGGTTTGTTTATCCATAAAATCCTCCTTAGAGCAATATTTTATCTAACGCCTTACAAGCATCAGAATAAAAGCAAGAATAAAAAATACAAACGGTACAACGGTAAATAGCAGCGTAGACAAAGGAAGCCCAAAAACTACAGGTCCTGCTGCTGTTACAATATGAAGATTAATCATCAGTTCATAAACAATTCCGGCATAAGATGTTATAAAGCCTGCAACAAGGCTCATCCAGGAAACGTCGCGGGTCTTACTCCATAGCATTATTGCAAGAAATGCTGTAATACCGCCTGCAGCAAGTTTTATGATTGCCAGTGTAATATCAGCCTGTTCCATAAAATCATATCTCCGTTATTCAAATGATATTTTATTAAAATTTGTAAAAACACCCTTATCTGCACCAAAAGGAACAATGGACGGATTATTAAAATCCGGATTAATTACAACCCCCAAGTCCAAACAAAATTTTACGAAATCACTGTATTTTTCTTCGGAAATTTTGGGATAAAGATAAGGACCTTTTCGGGTAAAATATTTATTCAGTACTAAATCGTATAAAAACCAGTTTTTTTCAGAACGATACTGAAGAGCAGCAATTAAATCGTAAACAGAACGCGTAATACCCGCCACCAGTGGAGAAGGCAGAATTACTGAATCAGGAGTGATTTTATCCTTTGAAGTTTTAAGTATTTCCCTTTTTACACAAACCATATAAATTGTTTCTGTCCATGGGAAAGGTGGCAGTAATATTAGTGCTGAAAAATCAGTTTTATTTTCTTGCCCCCATGGTCTCCAAAAATCCTTTGTATCAGGCTCAAAAAAACGGACTGCCTTAAACGCCTTTTCATAATCTGTGTAGAAAAAAACATCTACATCAGAGCAAAGAAGGGAACTTACAGATGCATGAATCTGACTGGAATATTCCGTATAAAAAAAACCTGAGATTCCACGGTTCAGTATATTCTTAAATCTGGTATAAGCACTTCCGCCTTCCCACCCTAAAATAGCACGACCGTTTCCCTGATACATATCGGTAAGTCTGATTCCCTTTTTTGTATAAAGAAAGCACCCTCTACCCCTAGTAACAGGACCATAACGGGTAAGAATTTCATCAGCAAGTTCACGTTCGGTCAAAGCAACTCCTCCCGTTATTCTGTTTTGGAACCAAAAGAAAATGATATGTCATCTTTTTTGACCCCAGCCTTTACAACACCACCCTTTTCCAGTTTTCCAAAAAGAACTTCATCAACAAGGGGATTTGCAAGTTTTTCTTCTACAGTGCGTGCAATATTTCTGGCACCAAATTCACGGGAATATCCCATCTCTGTAAGCAAGTCTACAGCTTTTTCTGAAACTTCCAGAGTCACTTTTCTGGCCTTCATGCGTTCTGAAAGACGGCGTATTTCTTTTACTGTAACTAGCCTTACCACATCTTTTTCCAGGTGTCCGAACGGAATAATACTGTCCAAACGATTACGAAATTCAGGAGTAAATTCTTTTTCTACAGCTTCTTTAAGAGAAAGTTCATCATTTTCAAAACGCTGGCGCCCAAAACCTATACCGCCTTTTTCCATATCTCTGGCACCGGCATTACTTGTCATAATAATGATACATGAACGGAAATCGGCTTTGCGTCCCTGATTATCTGTAAGCTGCCCGTAATCCAACACCTGAAGAAGAACGTTGTAAATATCTTCATGAGCTTTTTCAATTTCATCAAACAGGATTATTGAATGAGGATTTTTCCGAACATCTTTTGTCAGTTGTCCGCCTTCTTCAAAACCTACATATCCCGGAGGTGAACCAATAAGACGGGAGATAGCATGTTTTTCCTGATATTCAGACATATCGTAACGTAAAAGAGGTTCCCCAAGAATTCCTGCAAGACTTCTGGCAAGCTCAGTCTTTCCCACCCCTGTAGGTCCGACAAAAAGATAGCAGGCTTCAGGTTTATCAGGATTTCTAAATCCAGCTCTGGCTCTCTTAACTGCTTTTGCAACCGCTTCCACTGCCCTTTCCTGCCCGAATACTTCAGAAGAAAGCAAAGAATGAATATTCTTTAGTTTTTCTTTATCATCACCTTTTACAGATTCAAGCGGGATTTTTGCAATTTTTGCCGTTACCTTACGGATCACATCTTCTGTTACAACAGGTTTTCTAACACGAGAAGATTTCTTTTCTGCTTCACCTTTAAATCCGCCGGATTTTAAAATATTCATGTAACTTCCCGCTTCATCAATTAAATCGATGGCTTTATCCGGAAGCCTGCGGTCTGGAAGATACTGAACCGAAAGGTCAACTGCAAGAGAAATACCTTCAGGTGTATATTTTACATGATGATAATCTTCGTAATGCTTTTGAAGCCCTTTTAGAATCTCTACGGCTTCTTTTTTTGTAGGTTCAACAACATCAATTTTTTGAAACCGCCTTGCCAAAGCACGGTCTTTTTCAAAATGAGCAGCATATTCGTCAAAGGTTGTAGAGCCGATACACCGAACCTTTCCGCCGGATAAAACAGGCTTTAAAAGATTTGCTGCATCCATGTTTGTATTTCCGTTTGTTCCGGCACCCATTATCATATGTATTTCGTCTATAAATAAAATGGCCTTTTTTACAGACATCAGCTCTTTTATAACTGCATTAAGGCGTTCTTCAAAATCTCCACGAAATTTACTGCCCGCAAGAAGGAGTCCCAAATCCAAACTGTAAATTTGAAAATCTTTAAGGCTGTCCGGAACCTGTCCTTTTACCAGTCTTTGCGCAAGCCCGTAAGTGATGGCTGTTTTTCCAACTCCTGCATCTCCTACATGAAGAGGATTGTTTTTTGTACGGCGGCAAAGAATCTGAACTGTACGTTCAATTTCTTCTTCACGTCCTATAAGGTCATCAAAGATGCCTTTTTTTGCCTGTTCTGTTAGATTTACAGTAAACCGTTTTAAAGCTTCAAACTTTGGTTCTTCCTGACTTCCTGCTCCAGAAATACCGTTTGAAATGTTTGGGGAAAAATCTGGAGATGCTAACCCCATAGCACGGTGTTCGTTTTTTATACGTGAAACTATTTCTGTAAGACGAATCTTATCTACACCGCCTTTACGAAGATAGTATGAACAATAATTATTGTTATTTTCTATCATTACTACCAGAAGGTCTGTAATATCCAGAACATCAATTTCTGCAGAAAGACAATGAAAAATAGCTCGATTCATCATCGACTGAAATCCTGCAGACTCCTGAGGATTTTTAAAAAGACCTTCTAAGGCTTCTCCTGTAGCAACCGGAACTTTTGTAGCAAGGTAATCACAAACCTGTGTTCTTACTTCATCTGAATTTGCACCGCAGGCACTGATAATTTTTGCCACTGAATCATACTGCAGTGCAACAGAAAGAACGTGTTCCGGTGTAAAAAACTGATGATGAGCTTTTTTTGCAGTCATAAGAGATTCTGAAAGAATCTTTGCCAGCATAGGAGTAAGTTTCATCTGTTTAACGTGTGTCTGTGAATCAGTCCTGCTCAATTTCTACCCTCAAAGGAAAACCGTTTTTTCTGGCCAGCTGAGTGGTTATATTGGTTCGTGAAAGTGCAATATCATATGTATAAGAACCTACAACTGCAGAGCCTGCATTATGTACCGTTTCCATAAGATCTTCGGCTTCAGGAACTCCCTTATTAAAAATATTCACAAGCACGTCAACTACAAAATCTTTTGTAGTGTAATCATCATTATAAAAAATCACACTGCATTCGCGCGGAGGAAGAATATCCGAAACACCTTCGGTAACACCAATAGAAGAGTTTTCTTCTCTGTTAAACAAATCACTCATAGGTTAAATATAGCAATTTTTTGGGCGATTTCCAATATAACAGGAAAAGGATTTAGTATTTATCCTGAACAATGAGTTTTATTGTTCCAGGATTTTTAATTCCGGCACGCTTTCTTTGCTCAAGAATTTCGCGACCGTTTAAAGATATTTGTGCAGCTTCACAAAGTTTTTTTGAATAAGCAGAAAGCGAAGCCGGTCCTGTTGCATCACACGCAACAAGAACATGCTGCCTCTTAAGCATATTTCCAAGAAATACTAAAAATTCTTCGTTTTCTACAGGAAGTTCAGAAAGATATACAATCTTCTTTAAATCATGAATATCTGCCAGAGACTCTGAACAATGTTTGAGTTTGGGAGATACATCTTTGTTACCATCCTGAGCAGTAATAAGATTTTCTGCAAAAACAAAAAGTTCAGAAGTAGATGCAGGAACACCTTTTGAAGGGTATTCAACCACAGAACTGAAACCTACATTCTGACAAAGGATACTGATATTTCTGTCCTGAATGCGTTTTTCTGCAGCAGCCTCGGTGTAAGTTCCATTAGCGGCATTAAGAGCATCTACTACGCCACTAAGCTCTTCTACTTTCAAAGAGATTTCTGATGATTCCTGTTCTGTAACTTTTGTATTTTGATTAAGAATATCCTTGTAAATATCTCCTGTCTTTGAATTATTCTGAACTGCACCTGTCCCCTCAATCTTAGGTTCAACTGAAGGTTTATAAGCAGAACTTGTTTCTTCATTCTGAACAGAAACTCCCATTGCCTCGGCTTCTTCATCAACAGCCCCTACTTCAGCACTGAAAAAATCATCTTCTTCAGGTGTATCATCATCTTCATCAATCCAGACAGCAAGTTTTTCTTCAGGTACAGGTGCAGAATTTTGTACAAAATTAACTCCTGTGCGCTGCCCGTTTCCTACAGAAATTATCACTTTTCCATCTGATTTTCTTACAACAGAGCCGTCAGAAGAAAGTTCAAATTCAGGATTGGCTTCATCCAGACGGATATGACACAAAGCCGAACAATTTTCAAAAGCATCATCGGCAATGTCACAAAGTCCGCGTCCAATTACAACCGACTCCAATGCCAGACACCCTGCAAAAGCCTTAGATGCCACCGCCTGAACAGTCTCAGGGAAAGCAACAGAGCGGACAGAAGAACAGCCATAAAAAGCCTTTTCTCCAATATAAGCAATGTCGGTTCTGAAAGGAACTTCGGGAAGGACAGAACAATTCATAAAAATGCCTTCAGGAAATTCAGACACGATATTAGGCATAGTAATTTTAGAAAGACTTCTGCAACCAGAAAACATATATGGAGTAAGTTCAGAAAGACTGGCCGGCAGCCTTACAGATTTTGTATTTACAGCATTTTCAAAAAGATTGAATCCCACCTGTTTTACAGATTCCGGAATGGAAACGGATTCATAAGAAGTCCCGGCGAATACACGATCTTCAATTGTATGAACACCAAAAGGAATGCGACCTTTAAATTCACTAGAAGAGGAATCAATTCCTGAAAGCGTATGAAAATTATCTTTATATAAAAGTCCGTTTTTGCTTGTAATTTCACTCATATCAAATATTTTACCATAAAAATTGAATTTACACATTATTTTTTATATATTTACTATAATACTAAATTCATAATCACCTGAAAGAGGATAAAAATGGCAAAGAAAAAAATTCCTATTACACTTCTGGCCGGTTATCTTGGAGCCGGAAAAACTACCCTTCTGAACCGCATTCTGGCAAATCAGAAAGGATACAAAGTTGCAGTAATTGTAAATGATATTGGTGAAGTAAACGTTGATGCAAACCTTATTTCAAAAGAAGCAAATATAACAGATACAAATGACATCGTTCCACTTACAAACGGATGTATCTGCTGTACTTTAAAGTCTGACATGGTAAAAGGCATTGAAAAAAT
>JABUUX010000075.1 GCA_021442965.1 Treponema sp. | reverse complement strand
CTTAAAGAAAACAAAACTTGGGAAAAGAACGCAACAGAAATTCTTTCAGAACTCACTTCTGTAACTGATATGATTCCATGTGGAGAAGATTTAGGCGTGGGTTTTGAATGTGTTCCCCGTGTAATGAAGAAACTGAATATTCTGGGACTTCGTGTAGTCCGCTGGTGCCGCAAATGGGAAAAAGAAGGACAGCCTTTCGTTCCGTTTAATGAATATGAACCGCTTTCAGTCTGCACAACAAGCGTTCACGATTCAAGCACAATGCGGGAATGGATGGATAATGAAGAATTGACAGTGGATAATAGACAATTGACAATTGAAAAGGATCATTCGTTCATTATAAATCAAGAACTGTCAGTTTTTGATTTACTCAAGACCTGTAAAACAGCAGAAAGTATTTGGTTTATTCCGCCGCTTCAGGATTTGCTTTATATCGAGGAAAAATACTGGCTTCCAACAGCACAGGAAGAACGGATTAATGTTCCTGGTACGGTAAATGCATTCAACTGGACATACAGAATCCCTGCAACATTGGAAGAACTTATCGAAAACGAGGAACTTTGTAAGAAAATTAGAGATATGTAAAACACCATAAAAGAATTGCATTCTTCTTAATTGAAAACTCCACATTTTGGGGTTAAAATAGAGTAATATGATAACTTCTTACAATGAATTCCACATCAGCCGTCAGGTACGCGAGCTGTGTAATTTTGATAAAGGTCTTTTTGCATCAAGCGGAAACGTAGTATTTGCAAATCTCAAAAATGTCCGCACATTTCAGGATAAACTCAATAAACTTTTTGATTCCCGCGGTGAAAGCGAAAAACGTGTTTCTGCCGGAGCACTAAATGCTATGGGACTCATTGATGAAATCTTTCACTACGTCTTTTTACTTTACAGAAAAAACAAAGAACCATCATTAATGTCCGGCATGGTAGAAGAAATTGAAACTGCCATTGGAAAAGAAAATCTTGATAAACTTCTTATGACCTTTATGGAAGAATTCCCACCTGTAGAAGTGTTCCAGAAAAAACGAACTGCAGAAGAATACCTTTCTGAAGTTGCAATTGATTCTGCCACAAACACTGAACGCCCTAACAGAGAACAGGTTCTGGAAGAAATGATTATGCTTCTTCTGGCAAATGAAAATCCTGCATTCAAACCTTTTAAAATTCTTTTTGATGATGAAAAACTTTCACACAATTCAAACTATAAAAAAACCTGGGCTGTAATTAAATCTTATGTAAAAACTCTGCCTGTATTCGGTCCTTTTGACCACGACCTTATTACGCTCTTAAAAGAACCGGTTGCCTTTGCTCCTGAATATCTAAAAGGTCAGTTAGATTACATCAGAAAACATTGGGGGGAATTCCTTGGAGAATGGCTTAAACGAATTCTTTCCGGTATGGATACCATAAGCGAAGAAGAAAAAGCATCCTGGCAGCCTTTAGGTGGTGGGGGAGCTTTTGGCGGTCCTGATATGGCTCCTCCAAATTATGAAGACTTAATGCATGAATACGAACGTTACAGTCCAGACAAAGAATGGATGCCTAAAGTTGTTCTTATGGCAAAAACTGTTCTTGTATGGCTGGACCAGCTTACAAAAAAATACGGCTACCCTATTACTCGCCTTGACCAAATTCCAGACTCTGAACTGGATGCACTTCGTGACGAAGGATTTACAGGACTCTGGCTTATCGGGCTTTGGACACGAAGTAATGCTTCAAAACGCATCAAACAGATTTGCGGAAACCCTGAAGCAGCAGCTTCGGCCTACAGCCTTTTTGATTACAACATTGCAGAAAATATTGGTGGATGGAATGCTGTAGAAAACCTTCGTGCAAGACTATGGGCTCGGGGAATCAGACTGGCCTCAGACATGGTTCCAAACCATACTGGCATGGACGGAGACTGGGTTATGAACAAACCGGATTTATTCGTTCAGCGCCGTGACTGCCCTTTTCCTCATTATACTTTTAATGGGGAAAATCTTTCTCATGACCCAAGAACATCGGTTTATCTGGAAGACCATTATTATTCCAAAAATGACTGTTCTGTAGTTTTTAAACGTGTAGACAACCAGACAGGCGACGTTCGCTACATTTATCATGGAAACGATGGAACAGGACTTCCATGGAATGACACTGCGCAGTTGGATTTTTTAAATCCAAATACACGCGAAGAAGTAATGCAAGAAATTCTGCACGTTGCCAGAAACTTCCCAATTATCCGTTTTGATGCCGCCATGGTTCTGGCAAAAAAATCAATACGCAGACTTTGGTATCCGGAGCCGGGACACGGAGGCGACATTGCAACCCGTAGTGAAACAGGTCTTTCTACACAAGAATTTAACGATGCTATTCCAAATGAATTCTGGCGGGAAGTTGTGGATCGTGTTGCTCAGGAAGTACCTGACACCCTTCTTTTAGCAGAAGCCTTTTGGATGATGGAAGGATATTTTGTGCGCACGCTTGGAATGCACCGCGTTTACAACAGTGCTTTTATGAACATGCTCAAAAAAGAAGAAAACCAGAAATACCGTGACACTGTAAAAAATACTATTAAATTTGATCCGCAGGTTTTAAAGCGTTACGTAAACTTTATGAATAATCCTGACGAAGAAACAGCCGTCGCACAGTTTGGTAAAGGCGATAAATATTTTGGTGTCTGCACGCTTATGGTTACAATGCCGGGTCTTCCGATGTTCGGTCACGGACAGATTGAAGGCTTTGAAGAAAAATACGGCATGGAATATACAAAAGCATATAAAGATGAAAAACCAGACCAGTGGCTTGTAGACCGTCACTGGCACGACATCTTTCCTCTGATGAAAAAACGTTACCTGTTTGCAAATGTAGAAAACTTCCTTTTCTATAGCATCTGGAATAACGGTGTTGTAAATGAAAATGTTTTTGCTTATTCGAACGGCTGTGGAAATGAAAGAGCATTAGTTTTCTATAACAACAAATATGACAGGGCTGCAGGATGGATTAAACAGTCTGAACCTTATGCTGTAAAAACTGGAAGCGGAGAAAACGATATTATTCAAGTTACACGTTCCATTTCTGAAGGACTGAACTTGAACGGTGAAGAAGATAAATTTGTGATATTCCGGGAACATCATTCAGGGCTCTGGTACATCAGAAGTTCTAAAGAAATTTGCGAAAAAGGAATGTATGTAGAACTGAATGGATTTGAAACTCAGGTTTATCTTGATATCTACCAGGTAACCGATGAAAAAGACGGACGCTACAAAACCTTATGTTCTTTCCTGAACGGAAAAGGCTGTGAAGACATTGAAATTGCATGGCAGGAACTCATTTATAAAAATCTTTATGAAAAATTTGAATCCTTTGCGGGTAGTATTCTTCCAAAACTGAACAAAGAATTTATCTCCTTCAATAAAACATACGGCTGTTTCTGCAATATCATTTTTGAAGAAGAAAAGAAGGAAGATGACTTTATTCTGACTCCTTATGAAAGTAAACGTTCACTAAAAGCCAGAAAAGCTGAAAAAAACAAACCTCCAGTTCTTGATATAATTGCTGTTCAGAAAATCCTGGAAGATTCAAAAAAGAAAGCTCATGAATTTTTTGAAAAAGCAAATTCTTATCTTCCAGAAGGAACAAAGCCTCTTAACTGCGAAAAATGTGTAAAAGAATACGAAGCCAGAATTAAAAAACTTGTAAAAATTATATCTTTTAAAGAAAATAAAAAGGGACCACAGAAAAAATCTTCTGAAAATCTTGATTTACCAAAAGCACTTCTCAAAGAGAATTCTATGACTGGTTTTGTTCGTTTGACAGCTTCAAATATAAAAGAGATTTATACTCTGCTTCTTTGTTATTCTTTTGCATCCCTGCTTGCTGACAGCGACCTTGCAAATCAACTTGCACTGCCAAGAAAGTTCAATGAAATCCTTAAAGCTGTGCAAAAGGCTGACATTGAAAAATTTAAGAAAGCAAATCCAGAAAAAGAATTCCATGCAGACATTTCAGACTATTCTTCAAATTTAACAAAGCTCTTTACAATGACTGCAAAAACCGATTTAAAAACTTTTGCAAAAGATGATAAAAAAGCACTTTTCAATCTTGTAAATGAAATGGTTTATGGCTCAAAATCATGGTTATTAACTGGTGCCAATGATTTTGACAATGTAAGGTGGTTTAATAAAGAAGTAAGTGACGAAGCTCTGGTTCTTTTAACATGTTCTGAACTTGTTAATGTAAAAACAGAGACGGTGCTTTCAATGTTCAATATTTTATGCAATGCAAAAATAAAAGCGGCCTACAAAGCAGAGAATTTCATAAAGCCATTTATTTCGGTTCCAAAGAAAGCTGTAAAATCTGAATCTAAAAAAACATCACAAAAAGATTCAAGCAAAGAAAAACCGAAAAAAGATGCAAACAGAAAAACTCCGCCAAAACAAACAGGAAAAACGTCAGAAAAAACTAAAAAGAAAAACTAAAATCAAAATAAAAAGCCCGGGTTTGAAAATTTGTTTCTTACCCGGGCTTTTTTTATTTATCCAAAAATTATCTTGAACGAACAAGTAATGATTTGCTCTGATATTTAGCCATCGCTTCATCCACTAAAAGTTTTACCAGCTCAGAAAATTCAAGACCGGCTGCTTCACACATCTTTGGGAACATACTGATTGGAGTAAACCCCGGAAGTGTATTGATTTCATTAAGATAAACCTGACCGTCGTCCTTATCTATAAAAAAATCAACACGTGAAAGCCCCGAGCAGTCCAAAACTTTGTAAGCTGCACAGGCTGTTTTACGGATTTTTTCAATATCGCTTTCTGAAAGCTCTGCCGGAATCTTTAGGCTTGCACCGTTTTCATCATTATATTTTGCATCATAATCATAGAATGTATGTGTTGGAAGAATTTCCCCTGGAATATATGCAGTCACTGCTTCTACATCACTGTCACCAGGACCTGAAACAGCATTCCCTGTTACAGAACATTCAATTTCGCGGGCATTAATTGCTTTTTCAATAAGAACTTTGTCATCCCACTGAAATGCTTCCATTAGTGCAAAGGATAGTTCTTTTCTATTGTTTACCTTTGAAGCTCCGTTTGAAGAACCTGCAGAACTTGGTTTTACAAACATAGGATACCCTATTTCTTTTTCTGTATCATCCAAAACGGCATCATAAATTACCGAATCCAGCATTACGTAACGGGGCATGCATACATAAGGCACAACAGGAAGCCCGGCACTCTGCCACACCTGTTTTGTCTTTTCTTTATCCATGGTAAGCGCACTGCTCAAAGTTGTGCATCCTACATAAGGAACATCAGCCATTTCAAAAAGTCCCTGAATTGTTCCGTCTTCTCCAAAACTTCCGTGAAGGACCGGAAATACACAGTCAGTTTCAATAGCCATCCCGTCTGCAATAAAAGCTGATTTTCCAGTTCCTGGAACTACACTAACCATAGAAGCTGAATCTTCAATAATTTCAAAATGTGCTTTATTATCTCTTAAAATACGTTCAAGTTCAGAAGCAGGCTGCAAGAACCACTCACCTTTTTTTGTTATTGCAATCAAATTCAAACTGTAGTTTTTAGAAAGTCCTCGTGCAACCGCTGCCGCACTTACAAGTGAAACTTCATGTTCTCCCGATTTTCCGCCATATATTAAAGTTACTGTCATACTATGCCTCTTATTTATTTTCCTATTTTCTATTGTCCATTCTGAATTATACATTATGTATTTCTTTATTTCTTGTACATATCTCCAAGCGCTTTTTTCGCCTCACTTATCTCATCATACTTCATTACGTAATCTTTATAGATTATGGAATTTTCGTGACTCTTTCCAAGAAGAAGAACTATGTCATTTTCTCCTGCCATTTTAAAAGTTTCGCGGATAGCGGCCGGGCGGTCATGAATAATGAATAAATCTTTTCCCATAACTTTACCCTGCTTTTCAGCTCCAACTGCAATCATTTTTAAAAGCTCTACAGGATCTTCACCACGGGGATCTTCATCTGCAAGAACAACCACATCACAATACTTTGCGGCAATTTCCCCTTGAAGCGGTCTCTTGGTTAAATCACGTTCTCCACCACTTCCGAATACACAGAACATTTTTCCTTTACAGCGGTTTCGAACAGGAGGGAAAATCGTTTCAAAACTTGAAGGAGTATGTGCATAATCCACAATCAGTTCAAAAGGCTGACCTTCATCAATTACAGTCATGCGGCCTTTTACAGGAACAAGAAGAGGAATATTTTCAGCAACCTTTTCATAAGAAATCCCTGTAACACTGGAAACAGCCATTACTGATGCCATAAGATTATATGCATTAAAAGCACCAGGAAGAGATGCTCTTACCGGAATAATTTTTCCGTCTGAAATAATTGAAAATGAAATACCACTTTTTTCGGCTTTTATATTTTCTGCTTTCAATACAGGTATTCCTTCAGGAAAAGGAGGAAGTTCTACAGACTGTGAATTTTCCTGAGCAGCTTTTCCAGCTTTTCCCAAAGATGTAAATCCAAAGACCGGCTGCTTTGTGGCTTCAATAAAATAACAAGCCGAAGGATCCTCCAAATTTACAATTCCTACTGAATTAATCTTTTTTATTTCACCTGCAATATTTTTTATGTGATCTGATTTATCCAATGCTCTAAAAAGATTTGCCTTATCACTTCTATAGGTTTCAAAGTTTTTATGAAATTCCAAATGTTCAAGAGTAACATTCATAAAGACTCCGCAATCAAAATACACATTTCCAAGGCGATTCAACTTTGAAGAAAGCCCGTGACTTGAAGCTTCTACAACTGCATATTCACAGCCATTTTCAAGCATCTCACTTAAGTGATGCTGAATAATTGGTGCTTCCGGAGTTGTCTGATGCTGAGGGTTTGGAAGAGCGTCTTCACCAAAAGAATATTCAACTGTGGAAATAAAACCGGCTTTTTTACCACAGGCACGTAACAGTTGCCAAATAAAAGATACTGTTGAACTTTTTCCTTCTGTTCCTGTAACACCAATTACAATAAGACGCTTAGAAGGATTATCATAAAAACATGCAGAAACAGGAGCCATTGAAAATCTGGCATCCGGAACTTTTATTAGTACTGGTGAAAATTTTACAGATTCAGAAGAAAGCTCATTTTTTATACTTCGATTTACAATTGCTTTGGCAGCAGATTCTTTTATGCTTTCTGTAAGTTCCCCTTGAAAGATTACAACATTGGCACCTTTAGAAATAGCATCCGGAATAAAAACATTTCCGTCTACATGTGTGCCGGGAAGTGCAAAATACAAAGAATCTTTTGTTACTTGTCTGGAATCAAAAACAAGACTTGTAACCGGAACATTCTGAATATCATTTGTATCTGAAATTAAACTTCCATCTACCGCAACAACTTTGTGTTCAAAAGATGGAAGGAGCTGTGATAAAAGTTTTGTCATTTTCCCTACCCTATAAATAATTATATCACAAAAGCAGGTACTGTAAAAAGTAAAAAAAAAGCCGGTACATACCGAAGTTCCCCTCAGCACTAACCGGCTTTTTTCAGTATAGATGATTGCGACTGCCTCTAACCA
>JABUUX010000063.1 GCA_021442965.1 Treponema sp. | reverse complement strand
GCCTTCGCCTTGGGCACCGTCACGAAGTGTGGAATCAAGGATTTCTATTTGTTTCATATATTGCTCCTAAAAATTTACAAAAATGTATGTTCAGTTTCCACTTATGGGTCCCAGCAACGGCAAAAATGTGGGTACCCCCACCCATAGGGCTCTCGCCCACATTTTTGCCTGCGTCCCATAAGTGGAAACTACATTCTCTAGCGTGTTTTTACTCATAACACTAAAGGGGTAGGGTACTCACTTCGTTGCGCATACCCCTTTGGTGCAATTCGCAGCGCCCCTTTTTATTCCGCTTTGAATTAAGCAAAACTTATTATTCTCCGCTTCCCAAACGGGATAAAAGATACGGGATGCAGGTTTCAAAATCTACGCCGTACCAGTTGTAGTCTGCGTGGCTTAAAGTTGCTTTTATGCTTTCGGCAACAAAGTCTGCTGAAAGTTTCATTGCTTTTTCAACTGGAAGTCCGCGCATTATACCGCCTGTAAGAACGCTTGCAAAAATGTCTCCGGTTCCGTGAAAATTTTCCTGCATTTTTTTGTGGAAATACCAGGTGAAATTTTCTGTTTCTGAATCATAACATAAATTGCCGATTTTTTCTTTATTTGTTTTGTTTTTTTCAGAAGTATCTGAAAACACTATGTCTTTCAATATAATTTTTTTTGCACCAAGTTCTGAAAGCCTTACCGCTATATTTTTTATGTAGCCTTCATCATAACCTTCGGGAATGTAAGGTATATTTAAAAGAAAACAGGCTTCGGTTAGGTTAGGGGTAATTATATTTGCTTTTGTACAAAGTTCCCCCATACGGGCTGCAAACTCTTTTGTAAATCCTTTGTATAAAACGCCGTTGTCTGCCATGCACGGGTCAACTATTGTAAGGGCACCCCGGTCAGAAAAATCATCAATAAATTTTGAAACTAAATCAATCTGTTCAATTGAACCAAGGTAGCCTGTGTATATGGCGTCAAAGTGAATCTGTTTTGATTTCCAATGGTCAGCTATTTTTTGTATATCGGATGTAAGGTCCCGGAAATTGAAGCCCTGAAAGGCTGTGTGTGTGGATAGAACCGCTGTAGGAAGTACGGCACATTCAATGCCCATAGCAGAAATAAGAGGAAGTGCAACTGTAAGAGAACATTTTCCAAGTCCGGAAATATCCTGAATTGTTACTATGCGATTCATGGGAACATTTTGACAGATTCTTAAAAAAAAGTAAAACGCCGTACTATTATAAAATTAAATGAATATTTTTTTTGATGTTTAATTTATTGTTTTGTTTTACAATATAAATATGAAAAATACATTTTTAGAATTCGGCTATAAAGCTGAAGAAGTAGAGAATAAAGTTAATGATACGTTCAACAATCTTTTTGAAGGAATGAATCGTTTCTTTTTTGACGGGCTTAATGACACTTCTTATTTGATGGACACGGGAAACTGTGATGCACGAACAGAAGGCATTTCTTATGGAATGATGATTTGTGTCATGATGGATCGGAAAAATTATTTTGACCGATTATGGAAATTTGCACACGACTTTATGTACATGAATGAAGGTCCGATGAAAGGTTACTTTGCTTGGAGTGTAGCCCCTGATGGAAAGAAAAATGCTTGGGGACCTGCTCCTGACGGAGAAGAATTTTTTGCTATGGCTCTTTTTTTAGCTGACAGAAAATGGAAAAGCGGGGAAGGACTGTACAATTACAAAGAGTGGGCCCAGAAAATTTTACGTACATGTATTCACTCTGATATTCCTATGTGGTCCAGTGATAATCATCTTATTAAATTTGTACCAGGTTCACCAATCAGTGATCCGTCTTATCACTTGCCTCACTTTTATAAATGCTTCGGTCTTTGGGCTGATGTAAGTGACCGTCCATTCTGGAAGGAAGCCGAAAAAGCAAGCCGTGAATATCTGGCAGTTTCGGCACATCCAAAAACTGGGATGCATCCTGAATATGCTCAGTTTGACGGAACTCCGGATCATAATGTTTATTTTAAAAGTGGAAATCCAATGTTTGATGATCATGGTTGTTATTTTAGTGATGCTTACAGAACTGTTGCCAATATAGGATTGGACGCTCTTTGGAATGGAAAGAAACCTAAACTATCTAAGGTTGCTGATAACCTAATAAAGTTTTTTGCAGATATTGAAATTGATGACTATATGAAGTATGAGATTGATGGAACTGCAACCGAGTACAAGGCTCTGCATCCTGTAGGATTATTGGCAACTTTGGCTCAAGGAACTTTGGCTTGTTCGCCTTCAAATAAAAAAGCGGCAGAAAAAATTATCCGTCGCTTTTGGAACACTAAACCTCGTACAGGTGAACGCCGTTATTATGATAACTGTCTGTATATGTTTGCAGTACTCGCCTTAAGCGGAAAATACTGTTTGTAAAATTTTTTTATTTAAGAATTATCGGGGAGCTTGAAGTGAAATTCGGTTCCCCGTTTTTTTTGTCTGCTTTGAAAGCCAGTCAAAAAGTTTTACACCGTCTTCTTCACTAAAATCGTTCAGGACATAAATCCAGGATTCATGTCCTGAATATTCATGAGGTCTTCCAGTTTCATCATTATATTTTCCAGTGATGTCTGTAATCTTTTGGAATTCACAGATGTGAACTTTGTGCCCTCCTATATTCAAAATTCTGTTGTATGTAGCCAGGGAATGAGTTTTAGGATTTACAACTGTATCAAAGGCTGAGTAAGAGAACCATAACGGCAAGTCCGAGATATTTCTTATATCGGAATCTGTAATTTTTGAATCAGGATAAACTTCACAAACAGGAAAAGCTGCAGCAAAAAAGTCAGGATACTGAAGAATCATATTCATTGTCATGTAGCCGCCAGCAGAACATCCACCAATGTAAATTCTGTCTTTATCAATTTGAGGATTTTCAGAAATTGTTTTATCGATAAGCTCTTTCAGACAGCTGGTGTACAGAGATACGTTAGCAAAATGTTTTGAGTAATCAATAATTTTAATTTGTTCTTGCGAATTTCCACCAAGCAGTTTTCCAAATATTCCAGAGGCGGCGGAACTTAATGTGTTACTTACTGATTTTTTAGCATTATCAGCTTTTGCAGGATCCAGAATTCCTGCTATTACATCAAGAGTGGTGCCCATGGCAGAGTTCATGTTTTTTGAAATAGGTGCCCAGAGATTATTACCCATGGCATCTTTATCGGTGGTCTGAAGCCATGAAACCGGACACTGAGGAATAAGAAGTGCGGCTCCGTTTTCAAAGTAGCCCTGAATTTTTTTGTCAGCAAGGTTAATTGCAGGGATTTTCATTAGTGGAATATACGGATTTACACCACCTTCACTAATTCCGTGAAGCCATATTATCAGAGGTATTTTGTTATTGTTTTCGGGTCTGAAATATAGGTATTGAAGTTTTATATCTACATCATTTGTGGACTCTTTACCAGACTGAAATTTAAATTCGTTTGGGAAAAAATTTCCTGCAAGAGGATGAACAGTTCCTGTTCGTTTTGTTATTTTTAAATTAATTTCATCATTTAGAATAATAAAAGATTTAAAAGCACTTCTTCCTACGGATTTCAGCATTTTTTCAAATAATCCGTGTTCCGCATTTCCGGGTTCGGAAAAAAGTTCTATTGCAATGTAGCAGCTGTTCTTTGAAGAGCGGTTTCCCAGGCTGTCACAAAAATAGATGTCGGTAATTGTGCGCTCAACAACTTCAGAACCCGCTGATTCTGATTTTCCAAATTTTGAATGTGCTGAAAATACTCTAAAACTTTCTTTGTTAATTTCTGAATTGATAAAACTGTTTCCTGTGTTAATTATCAGTTTGTCTACAGATTCACCCCAGTCATAAACTTTGACGCAGGAAACGTATTGATTTATTTCTGGAACACAAGAAGATAAGATTTTTTCATTGAAACTGAGAACTGGATCACTCATCATCTGAGAAATAAAATGGGTTATTCTCTCATCAATTATTTTAGTTTCTGCCATAAATATTTCCTAAGAAAGAAAGTGTTTCTGCATCCTTTTTTTTTAAGTCTGATTTTTTCATTCTCCACGCCCAGTTACTTCCAGTGGTTGCCGGTGTGTTCATACGACCTTCATTCCCGTAGCCTGCAATATCCTGAAATGGAATTACTGCATAACATGCATTTGAGGCAAAAACAGATTTTATCATAAGATTTCTTAAAGTTCCGTTTTTAATCATTACCCTGATTTTTTCTGTTGAAAGTTTTTGTCCTGAAATGTACGCCGCAATAAACGAGAGGGTTTCTTCATCCTGTAGTTCAAGCCACCCTTGAGCAGTGTCATTGTCATGAGTGCCCGTGTATACAATGCACTGGTCTGTTGAATACATATGTGGGAGAAAATAATTTGACATTCCTTTTTCTTTTATTTCATCTTTACTGAAGGCAAACTGAAGTACTTTCATTCCGGGGAGTCCTGCAGCATCTCTAAGATTTGCAACTTCAGGTGTAATTACTCCAAGGTCTTCTGCAATAATCGGGATATCTCCAAGTTTCTTTTTAATTGATTTGAAAAGATCCAGTCCCGGTCCTTTTACCCACTTACCATTAATAGCTGTAGTTTCATTAGCCGGAACTGACCAATAGGATTCAAATCCACGGAAGTGATCTATTCGAATGCAGTCTGTAAGTTCCAGCGTACGTTTGATTCTGGAAATCCACCAGGCGTAATTTGTTTTTTTCATAGCATCCCAGTCGTAAAGAGGATTTCCCCACAGTTGACCGGTAGCACAGAAATAATCTGGTGGAACTCCTGCAACACTTGTTGGATGAGACTGACTGTCCAGTTGAAAAAGATTCTGATTTGCCCAAACGTCTGCACTGTCAGGAGCTACAAAAATAGGAATGTCTCCAATAATGCTGATTCCGTTTTCGTTAGCATAATTTTTTACTTCAGACCATTGCTCGTTAAAGAAGAACTGGATTACTTTGTAAGTTTCAATTTCTGATTTATGAACAGGATTTATTTTCCATTCTTTCAGAGCAGATTCGTCGTGATTTTTTAATCCTTCCGGCCAATAAAAATTCCATCTGGAATCTGCAGGTTTTTCTTCTGCAGCTTTTTTATCATAAAACGATTTTATACTCATAAATAGGGAAAAGTTTTCGAGCCAGGAAGATTTTTCTTTACAAAATTTTTTGTAGGATTCTTTGTCGGAAGGGGAAGCATTTTGAAGAAAGTATTGGGCACATTTTTCAAGTACAGGCATTTTCCACCATACAACTGCACCAAAGTCCACGTTACCTTCGCTTTTAATGTAATCCGCAGGTTTTATATCTTTTGTGGATGCCCATCCTTTTTCTGCCAGTTTTTCTAAATCAATAAGGAGCGGATTTCCGGCAAAGGTGGAGAAAGAAGCGTAAGGAGAATCTCCATAGCCTGTTGGTCCCAGGGGAAGAATCTGCCATAAAGTCTGATCTGCATCTGAAAGCCAGTCTATAAAAGTAAAGGCTTGTTTTCCTAGTGTACCTATTCCTTCCTTCCCATAGAACGAAGTAGGGTGAAGTAGAATTCCGCTTTTTCTTGTGAATGTCATAAAAATACCTCAAAAAAAAATCATCTGAATTACCTGGATGTTTAATCGTACACAATATAACCACTAAAAGATGCAAACAGGGAGAAGATGATTTTTTATATATAAATTTTTAGATTATGAAAGTGAAACTTCAACGGCTTTATGAATTTCTGAGAGCTGGACTGGCTTTTTGAAGAAGAAATCCGCACCAAGAGATTTTACCTTTTCTTCAACTTCTGCATCCTGAAGTCCGGTTACTACGATGATTTTTGGTTTTCCGTACATTTCTGTATCGTGAATTTTGCGACACAGTTCAATACCATTTACACCAGGTAAATCAATATCAAGGATAATGCAGCGAGGACGGTTCGAAGACATTTGAACCCCGGCTTCAAAACCGTCATGTGCAGAAGATATAGCAATTTGAGGCATTCGTTCTCCAATGAATTTTACAACAACAGAATTGAAAGCAATATCATCATCAATTACAAGAAGTGTTTTTGCCTGATTTTGGTCTTTGTCTGCACATATATCCATAAGGCTTTGTGGAATATACATTTTTCTTTCGTGCATAAATGAAAGAAGATCTGAAGGATAAACTCTGTACTGGCCTCCCGGTGTTTTGAAGGCTTTTAGATGTCCTGTATTAATCCAGTTGATGGCTGTCTGATTAACTACTCCACAAATGTTAGCAACTTCAAGAGCTGAGAAAACTACCGGTTTTGGTTCTTTTTTTGCCATAAGAGTCATTCTCCTTATATATCTCCATTATAACCAAAATGTCTAAGAAATGCTACAAAAAAGTGGAGAGTTTGAACGGAATTAATATTTTTTCACATTGTATGATATTTTCTTATGTTGCGCAATCTGTAAAACTTTAGTATTATTAAAGAAATGAAATTAGACTGAATTTTTAGGAGTATATTTTATGGATAAAAATATTGCTTTAATTCCTGGTGATGGGATTGGTCCTGATGTAGTTCAAGAAGCTGTAAAAGTTCTGGATAAAGTTGCAGAAAAATTTGGACATAAGTGGACTTACGAAACTGTAACAGCCGGTGGATGTTCTATTGACAAATACGGTAAGCCTTTGATTCAGGAAGAACTGGATAAATGTCTTAAAGCTGATGCTGTTCTTCTTGGTGCTGTTGGTGGTCCTAAGTGGGATAATCTTGCTTCAGAAATCCGACCTGAAAAAGCATTGCTTGGTCTTCGCGGTGGAATGAAGGTATTTGCAAATCTTCGCCCGGCAGTTATGTTCAAACAGCTTAAAGATGCCTGTCCTTTGAAAGATGAAATTGTTGGAGACGGGCTTGATATTCTTATTGTTCGTGAACTTACTGGTGGTATTTATTTCGGTGAAAGAGGAACAGCAGCTGACGGACGTTCTGCCTTTGATACAGAAAAATATTCATGGGAAGAAATTGAACGTATAGTTCGCCTTGGCTTTACATCTGCTCAGGGACGTCAGAAAAAACTTTGCGTTGTAGACAAAGCAAATATTCTGAATTCAAGTCAGCTTTGGCGTAAAGTTACAGAATCTGTAAAGGGTGACTATCCTGATGTTCAGCTTTCTTATCTTTATATTGATAACGCTTCTATGCAGCTTGTTCGCAATCCTCGTCAGTTTGACGTAATTGCAACATCAAATATGTTTGGTGATATTCTTTCTGATGAAGCTTCACAGATTACAGGTTCTATTGGTATGCTGGCTTCGGCTTCGCTTGGGGATGGAACAGGTCCTGGTCTTTATGAGCCTATTCACGGTTCTGCTCCTGATATTGCGGGAAAGAATCTTGCAAATCCTCTGGCTACAATCCTTTCTGCCGCTATGCTTCTTCGTTATGATTTTAAGCTCGAAGCAGAAGCAAAAGCAATTGAAAATGCTGTTCAGGAAGTTCTTGATGAAGGCTGGAGAACAGGTGACATTGCAGGTGATGTTGCTGCCGTTAAGGCAAGCGGAAAACTGGTTGGAACAAAAGAAATGGGAAAACTAGTTGCAGATAAGATTTAATTTTCGGTGATTTCGACGGGCTCAATCACC
>JABUUX010000209.1 GCA_021442965.1 Treponema sp. | reverse complement strand
CAGTTTTCTTTTGATGTGAACTGGAGCCATTCCATGCTGATTCCGGCTTCTGTACATACAACGCGTTTTGTGTTTCCGATTATAGCCTTGCGGTCTGAATCAGAAAGAGCTTCAAAGAGTTTAAGGTCAGGTACTGAAACAACACGGATTGCTTTTCCGCTTACAAGTGAAGCAGCTTTAAGTGCCATGTTAACTTCTGAACCTGAAGCCAGAATTGTAATGTCAGGGTTTGCACCGCCTTCTGTTACAACGTAAGCACCCTTTGTTGCCATGTTCTGTTTCCAGTTTTTGTCAGCCTTTTCGTAAACAGCAAGTGCCTGGCGTGTGAATGCCATACAAACAGGGTGATCTTTTGAAGCGTAAGCCATGTTCCATGCTTCCATAGATTCTTCAGGGTCACCAGGACGGATAACCTGAACGCCAGGGATAGCGCGGAGAGAAGTCATTGTTTCAATTGGCTGGTGAGTTGGTCCGTCTTCTCCAACGTAGATAGAATCGTGTGTGAATACATAGATTACAGGCTGTTTCATCAAAGAAACAACACGGAGAGAAGGGCGGAGGTAGTCAGCAAATACAAGGAATGTTGCACAGAATGGGCGGAGACCACCGTGAAGAGCGATACCTGCAGCAACTGTAGACATAGCAAATTCGCGGATACCGTATTCGATTGTGCGTCCTGCTCTGTTTGCAGGGCTGAATGTTCCGTTGTCAGATTTTTTGAATGCTGTTTTGTTTGGTCCCATAAGGTCGGCAGAACCACCAACCAGGTTTGCATAGCGTGCAGCAATTACTTCAAGAGCTTTTCCTGAAGCGTCGCGTGTGGCACATGCATCTCCAACCTTGTATTCAACATCTTTTACACTTGCGTCTGTTACAGCGTCAGACCAGTAAGCATCCCATTCTTTTTTAAGTTCAGGATTTTCTTTTGCCCATGCATCAAATTCTGCATTCCAGTCGGCTTCGGCTTTAGCAAAGGCTGCTTTTTTGTCTTCAAAGAATTTGTATGCTTCAGGAACAACGTAGAAATCTTTGTCTTCCGGGAGTCCCAGTACTTTCTTTGCTTCTTTACAGCCTTCAACGCCAAGAGGAGCACCGTGAACATCTGCTGTTCCCTGTTTTGGAGCACCCTTACCGATTACAGATTTGAGCATGATAAGTGTAGGTTTGTCTTTGCAGGCTTTTGCTTCGCTTACGAGTTTTGCAATGCCTTCAACGTCGTACATGTCACCTTTCAGAACCTGCCAGTCGTATGATTCATAGCGTTTTGCAATATCGTCTGTGAAAGTGATGTCTGTGCAACCGTCAATTGAAATGCGGTTTTCATCATAGAATACGATGAGTTTTCCAAGTTTAAGGTTTCCGGCCAAAGAACAGGCTTCAGAAGCTACACCTTCCTGAAGACATCCTTCTCCAACCAAAGAATATGTGTAGTGGTCTACAATTGTGCGTGATGAAGTGTTGAATTTTGCAGCGAGCATCTGTTCAGCAACAGCCATACCAACAGCCATAGAAACACCCTGACCGAGCGGGCCACCAGTTGCTTCTACACCGTCTGTGTATCCGTATTCAGGATGCCCCGGACATTTTGATCCAACCTGACGGAAGTTTTTGATATCGTCCATTGATACTTTATATCCTGCCAGATGGAGGATAGAGTACTGGAGCATAGAACCGTGTCCTGCTGACAGAACGAAACGGTCGCGGTCAACCCATTTTGAGTTTGCAGGGTTGTGTTTCATAACTTCGCCATACAGTACAGCTGCAGCTTCAGCGGCTCCGAGTGGAAGTCCCGGATGACCGGAGTTTGCCTTCTGGATGGCATCCATTGACAGAGAGCGGATAGAAAGTGCTACCGCTTCAATTCCTTTTTTATCCATAAGATAATACCTCTATAAAAAGATTACTGATTTATTTTATGAGTTTTGCAACTCTTTAATCCAATTCCTTTATTGCGTTCAGAAGCTGCGGTTCACTTGCCTTTTCTTCAAGAAGTTTTCTGAAAGAAGCTTTTCTGAAAAGTTCTGCCAAAGACGCAAGAACTTTTAAATGTGTCTGGGAATTACTTGAAAGAAGAATGAACATTACAGACACTTTTTTTTCGTCTGGGGCACGCATTTCCATAGGATTTTTTAGGTAAACGACGCATATCCTTTGGTCTTCATCTTCCTTGATGATTGGAGATCGGGCATGTGGCAGTGCAATACCATTTCCTACGGCAGTACTCAAAATCTTTTCGCGAGCACATAAAGCATTATATACTTGATCTGATGTAATACTATCGGGTAAATCAATCATCTTACATATTTTTTCGAAAATTTCTTCAGGGGTGGAACCTTCTACATCTGTAAAGACTCCGCCTTTGTGGATAAGTTTTGCTAAATCAAATCCTTCTTCCATTTTTATAAACTCCACTAATATTTGAAATAATTACTGTTTTTTCTTACTGACATTTTTTACTGCCTGCATAACAGGTACTTCAACTGCCTCAAATGTATCTGTCATACCGTCTAAAGAAGTCATCATGTCTTCGGCATCAATAGCGGCTCTTGATGGTTCTTCTTCTATTTCATCGAGCATGTTTACTGTATGCTCCAGAATCTGGGTTATAACAATGATATCCTGCTGCGGAAAATCTTCTATACAATTTACTTTATTGACTTCACATACAAGATTAATAATACGGTTAAAGAGGAAAAGTACACTTCGTCTAAGCTTTATAAGCGGGAAGTCTGTAAAGCGACTGTAACTGCTTTTAACTATATCAATTCTCTTTTTCAAGTGCAACATTATGAACTTTTCTTCAAATTCATTCATAGAAAGATTTTCAGGAAATATTTGTCTATACAAAGTTTCTGCATCTTCTATTTTTCCCGTTTTACTCATGGAATTTTTTATATAAGCGGTTATGACAGAATCTGAAGAAAGCAGTGCAATTTGAGGAAGAGGGGTTGTTGTAAGAAATTCACGGTTCCAGTTCCCAATATAGGGGATTTCTTCATTTTTGCGCCAGATGCGGGATTCTATTCCGTAAGTTTGAAATCCAATTTGGGAAGTATGCATAAGAAATTCTTCTGCTGAACCACAGTTTTCGTTACACAGTACACGCTGTTCTTCCAAAAAGAGAAGCGAAAGCTGAGTTTCTATGGAGCGGCATGGACCGTGTTTTTCGAATTTTTCCAGAAAGGCTTCTTCAAAGTGAGAGTACCATTCTTCCATTTCCATATCTTCACGTGTCATTTTAAGGCTTTTCTTTCCTTTTACAATGTAAGCTTCAATAATAGAATGAGCCCAGTCTGTTATGCGGCAAAGAATCCTGTCACCAAATTCAAAGCCTTGTTGGAAAAAAGATTCTAGTGAAAATCCTGTTACGGTAAGATTTGTTGGAAGTCCGTATTGTACCGAAGACAGAGCAATTGAATCACAAGCGGGATCTGTAAGGATGTAAGGAATAACGTAGCCTTCTCCTAAAAAGGCATGGATATCCATAAGAGTATTTGTTGAGATTTTTACAGGGACTGAGTCAATTGTGTCTCCCCCGGCAATGATTGTGGCATTTCGGGGATAAATTGTAGGATCTAAAAAAGGCATGAATCTATGCCCGGGGACAAAAGCTCCTGCTTCTACTTCTTCTCTTGTGGGTTTGAAACTGAACCATCGGTCAGTAAAAGCACCTGCCCGAGTGATGAATTTTTGGTCTACAAGGGCAAATACATCATCAAGAGTTGTAAGAATATCATATGCTTCTGATTTTGACAGCCTTATTTTTTTTGTTTTAAGGTAAGAGCGAAAATCATCTGCTGTAAATGGTTCCAGACAAGTTCTGGAAAATTCGTGAACGACTAACTGTAAATTTTCAGAAGGCAATTAAATCACCCTCAAATCAATAATTTCGGCATCGGAGGATTTAAGAATTTCCTCCATCTGTTTTACGGTAATATCGGTTACTTTTATTGTAGAGCGGCGGCACCCAATGTCTTTTACTTCGCGGGTAACAACGGAAACAAGATTTCCTTTAAGCTCTGCAATTTTTAATAGTATGGCAGACAGCTCCCCGGGTTTGTCCGGAAGACTTATAACAGCTCTTATTCCGGAATGGCGTGCACCAAACATTTCTGTAAAAAGGCTGAAAAGATCACTTTCTGTTACAATTCCAACCAGTACTTCATCTTTCATAACCGGAATACAACCGATGTTGTTATCTACCATAATTCTTGCGGCTTCTTCCACAACTTCTGTTTCCTGAACTGTAAGAACTTTTTTTGTCATGAATTTACCTACAGTCAGTTTTGAAAGAAGATATCCTATTTCGAACATATCCAGAGTTGTTGCATCAGAAGGGGATGCTTTTTGGATATCATTTTTTGTAATTACACCAATCAGGCGTTCCGATTTATCTTTAACTGGGAGTTTTGAAAATCCATTTTTTAACATGAGTGCTTTTGCATCTGTAACAGTTGTGTCTTCTGTAACACATACAGGATTTTTTGTCATAACATCGCGAATAATCATAAAGACCTCCAAATCCGCGTTAGCGGCACTTATACATATATTATACACTAAAAACGCATAATATGAAGAATCCCTTATGCACAAGATGACATTTTTTTCTATAATTAAGGTAGATTTACTAAGAATTACGGTAAATCAGGGGAAAATAATGAATTTTTTTACAAAAGGACTTGCAGCTTCAAATATGGTGCTGCTTCAGAATGAAAAGAACTGTGTTATAGGATGTGCACCAAAAGACAGTACGGTAACAATGTCTTTTAGGGGAAAAACTTATGCTTGTAAGGCAGAAAAAGACGGTCAGTGGAAAATAGAATTTAATGCAGGCGGGGTTTGTGAAAGTGAAACGATGATTTTGTCCTGCTCGGAAAGTGATGAAAAAATCATTTTTGAAAATGTTGCAGTAGGAGAAGTGTGGCTTTGTTCGGGGCAGTCGAACATGCAGCTGCAGATGGAACGGCTTAAATTTACTTATCCTGAAGAATTTAAAAATCCTAAGGACAATAATCTGCGTATGATTACTATTCCTGTTAGTTTTTCGTTTGACGGTGAAAAGGACTGTATTGAAAATCCTGACTGGAAGATTGCAGAGCCGGACACTTTGGCCGCTATGAGTGGAACTGCATATTTCTTTGCAAAAAAGATAAAAGAAGATTTGGGAGTCCCGGTGGGGATAATCAATGCAAGTCAGGGAGGCACTCCTATTACTGCATGGATGAATGCAGAATCCATGGAGGGAATAGGGGCTTACACAAAGCGCCTTCAGGAACTTAAGCAGAAAGATTATATTGAAAATCAGAAGTGTAAAGAACAGAAAGCTGCGGAGGAGTGGAACGAAAAGATTTTATCGGAGGATTTGGGAATAAAAGAATCTTGGGAAAAACTTTCTTTTTCAGACTTGGGGGATTCCTGGCAGACAGTAAACATTCCGGCCAAATTTGATTTTATAGAAAATGGCGGAATTGTGTGGTTTAAAAAAGAGATTGAGCTTACAGAAAAAGAACTGGAACATCTGAAAAAAAATGGAGCCAGAATCTGGATGGGAACAATTCAGGACGCAGACCGAGTTTATGTTAATGGAGTTCAGGTGGGGGTAACATACTATGTTTATCCTCCGCGCCGGTATGGGTTTGACGCAAATCTTCTTCATGAAGGAAAGAATACAATCACACTTAGAGTACAGCAGAATGGTTCATGGGCAAAAATGTTCTTTTGGGATGAAAAACATTATGCTCTTGCTTCTGATGATGTTCGTGTAATACCTGTTGCAGTTCGTAATGTAGAACAAGAAAAAGGTGTGAGCCCTTTGGATGAAAAATCAGACAAAGGCGTTTATATTTCATTAAAAGGAGAGTGGAAGTCAAAAACAGGATGTCAGGTTTTAAATGCACCGTCTTCTACATTTTTTGAATATGAACCGGAAGCCTTGTACAATGCAATGCTTTCTCCATGCTTTACACATGCAGTGCGTGGAGCTCTTTGGTATCAGGGGGAAAGTAATGCTTTGGGCTGGAGTGAATATGCTGAACTTTTGTGCCGTATGATTAAGTTGTGGCGAATTAAGTTTACATATTGTCCGGAATCAGAAATGCCTTTTGTGATTATGCAGCTTCCTTTGTGGGGAAATGTTTCCCGCCCTAATTCAAATACAGTGTTCAGTGATTGGGCACTTCTTAGGGAATCACAGAATAAGGCTTCTGAAAAATCACCTGATACAGCACTTGCCGTGACAATTGATGCTGGGGAATGGAATGATCTTCACCCTGAAAAGAAAAAAACAGGCGGAACCAGAGCTGCCAAGATGGCACTCAGACTTGCATACAAAAAAGATTATCCCCTTCCGGCAAAAATTCTTGGGGCACAAAAAACTGAAGAAGGATTTATAGTAAGCTTTGAATCAGAAAAAAAACTGGAATGCTTTGCTTCGGAAGGCGAGTGTGCAGATTTAGAAAAGAATGATTCTATTGTCCGGGGCTTTACTGTTTTATATGAAAATAACGGTATAGAACAAAGTCTTGTTTGTAGCGCAGAACTATCAGGAGAAAAAACAGTTAAGGTAAAAATTCCTGAGGAAATTAAAACAGTAAAGGAAGTGCGTTATCTTTGGGCAAACTGTCCTGAATGCGTGAATCTTTATGCAGGAGGAATTCCTGTAATGCCAGGTCGGGTCATTCTTTAGAGAAAGCAAGTTAGACTGCTTCAAACTTGATGCAGTCTTTTTTTTTATAAAATTTCAGGAAGCGATTTTTCCCACACAGTCGCCATGAATTCGTATCCTTTTTGATTTGGATGGATTCCGTCTAAGCACATGAGTTTACGGTAATCAGGAGTTTCAAGAAAAGCTTTTCTCATATCAACCATAAAGATATTGTTCGTTATGCAGTATTCCATAAGATTCAGATTGTACATTTCGTGAAATTTCCCAAGTTTATCTGGGGGACATTCGCCTAAAAATTTTTTTATATTTGATTCGTTTTGTCCCCGACAAATGTGAGTAAACCATCTGTCTGCAACAAGACTTGGCATAGTCATAATTACGGGGAGGGCTCCGTTTGTTTTTACAGTTTGAACCATTTCATTAAGAATCCGAATATAGTCATTAAGCGGTACTTTGGGTGAAATTTCCGGGTTGTCTGGATTTTGAGAAACAAGGCTCCAGTCGTAGTCGGAGTCATTACCGCCAGATTCAATAATTACGATATCGGCTTTTCCTCCTTTCTCAAAAAATTTGTTAAGGCGTTTTTGGCTTTTGGTGATGATACTGCCGAAAACAGAATCATTGTGAAGTTCAAAACCAAGTTTTTTTTGGGCAATTGAAAGAGAGTTTTCTTCAAGAACATCAAATAGATGATCTGAAAGTCCTGTTACAGCTCCTTTAAGAATGGAGTCACCAAATACGGCAATTGTTTTCATAGTGTGTTCCTTTATTGATAAATATAGCATAGCCCAAGAGTGTGAAAAAATCAAAACTTGCCTGATATAAATGACGGGAATATAATTTATTATTATGGCAAATGAAATTAAAGTTGAAGTTTTGACATTCCGCTATGGGAAATTCGGAAAATTTGTGCCGCTTTTGGTGGCGGTTGTTTTTATTGTGATTGCGG
>JABUUX010000123.1 GCA_021442965.1 Treponema sp. | reverse complement strand
AGAGAAGATAGCCATCCGCCGCCCCAAGTCCAGTGTGCTTCAATCGGATAAATTACTGCCGAAACAATTCCCGAATAAATGCAGTATGACAAAAACTTTGTACGTTCAGCCAAAGCACCAGAAACGATTGTTGCAGTTGTTGCACAGAACATCAGATTGAAAATAAAATTTGACCAGTCAAAATTTGCGTAGTCTGTAATTACCTGCCAGTTAGGTTTACCGATCAGTCCGAAAAATGCATTTTCGCCAAGTAGAAGCCCGAATCCGATTACTATAAACATCACTGTTCCGATGCAGAAATCCATCAGGTTTTTCATAATGATGTTGCCGGTATTTTTTGCACGTGTAAAACCTGTTTCAACCATAGCAAAGCCAGCCTGCATCCAGAAAACAAATGCAGCACCTATTAAGAACCAAATGCCCCATAAATCGCCCTTGAGCGAAATAAAACTTGTAATTATTTGTTCCATAAAAAAATCTCCAAAAAAATAAAAAAGGCGTATCCTGTTTTTTCCACCAGGGGTAACCGGTGTGGTAAAAAACAGAACACGCCATCGTGCCAAATTAATCAGGTAATAACATATTCAATAATACAAAATTCAATATTTTGATTTATGCATTATGAATTGTGCTTTGATTATCACCTATATTCTGAAAAGCAAATCTTCGTAGCAAGGGAACGGTTTGAAGTCTTCTCCAATTACTGGTTCCATTTCATCATAAATTGCACGTGCTTTATTCATTGCAGGAATTACTTCATCAACATAAAGTCTAGCAGACTTCATGCAGTCTTCTTCGCTGCGAGCTTTTTGATGAAGGGCTTCAAGTTCCTTTGCGGCATTTGAAAGTTCACCGGCTTTTTCATCCAAAGCAGACAGAACTTCAATTTGTGACAAAGCTTTTGCTCCAGGGTATACAGCTTTCAAATCGATTACGCTTTTTGAAACTGCATCCATATATTTGTAAGAAGCCGGCAGAATATCTTTGTAAATCATTTCAAGCATAGTGTTTACTTCAATGTTCAGAATCTTTGAATATTTTTCCAGCTTGATTTCATAATGACTCTTCATTTCACTTTCAGTATAAACTCTCATTTCTGTAAAGAGTTTTACATTCTTTTCGTCCATGTAATGAGCCATTGCATCTGGTGTAGTCTTCAGATTCAGAAGTCCGCGTTTTTCTGCTTCATGAACCCAGGCTTCGTCGTAACCGTTACCGTTGAAAACAATTCTCCAGTGTGCAGTAATTTCTCTTTTGATAAGACTCTGAAGTGCAGAATCAAAATCAGAAGCTTTTTCAAGTTCGTCGGCAAATACTTCCAGAGTTTTTGCAACGATAGCATTAAGAGTTGTGTTAGGACCTGCAATGCTTAAAGAAGAACCGCAGGAACGGAATTCAAATTTGTTTCCTGTAAAGGCAAATGGAGAAGTTCTGTTACGGTCTGTAGAATCTTTAGGAATCATAGGCAGAACATCAGCACCAATTGTCATCTTTGAAGCCCCGTGAGAGCCAAGAGGTTTTCCGTCTTTAATAGATTCCAGAACGGCATGCAGTTCATCTCCAAGGTACACAGAGATAATAGCAGGAGGTGCTTCGTTTGCTCCAAGTCGATGGTCGTTTCCTGCACTGGCAACAGAGATTCTTAAAAGATCCTGATTTTCATCTACGGCCTTAATAATGGCTGTAAGGAATAAAAGGAACTGAGCATTATCCTGAGGAGTCTTTCCAGGTTCCAAAAGATTTTCACCAAGGTTAGTACTCATAGACCAGTTGTTGTGTTTACCGCTTCCGTTTATACCGGCAAAAGGTTTTTCATGAAGAAGACAAACAAGTCCGTGGCGGCGGGCAACTTTTTTCATTACTTCCATTGTCAGCTGGTTCTGGTCTACAGCAAGGTTTGTTGTTGTAAAAATAGGAGCCATTTCATGCTGGGCTGGAGCAACTTCATTATGTTCAGTCTTCGAAAGAATACCGTACTTCCACAAAGTTTCATTCAAGTCTTCCATGAATTTTACAATGCGAGGTTTAAGGGCAGCAAAGTACTGGTCATCCATTTCCTGACCTTTACTTGGTTTTGCTCCAAAAAGAGTGCGGCCAGTCATACGGAGGTCTTTTCGTTTGAAGTAAAGTTCTTCGTCTACAATAAAGTATTCCTGTTCCGGACCGACTGTAGTAGCAACGTGACTTACATCTTTCCCGAATAATTTGAGAATTCGTTTTGCCTGTTTATTTAATGAGTCCATGGAACGAAGAAGTGGAGTCTTTTTATCCAGTGCTTCACCTGTGTAAGAGCAGAATGCAGTAGGAATACAAAGGGTGTGTTCCTTAATAAAAGGATAGCTGGTAGGATCCCATACAGTGTAACCTCGGGCTTCGAAAGTTGCTCGGGTTCCTCCGCTTGGGAAGGATGATGCATCAGGTTCACCTTTTACCAATTCCTTTCCGGAGAACGACATGATTACAGTTCCGTCATCCTGAGGATTTATGAAAGAGTCGTGCTTTTCGGCAGTAACACCTGTAAGAGGCTGAAACCAGTGTGCAAAGTGAGTGGCACCTTTTTCAATAGCCCAGTCTTTCATTGCATGGGCTACAACATTTGCCACATCAAGTTCAAGCGGTACACCGTCATCTAAGGTTCTTTTAAGGGCTTTGAAAGTTTCTTTTGGGAGACGGTCTTTCATTACTTTCTGATTGAACACCATGTGTCCAAAAAGTTCCGGTACGTTTGTCATTTTAATCCTCCGTAGAATTATTTGGGCGTTCGGCTGCCCGTTTCGCTTTGCTTTACGGGCAGCCGTCGCGTCTTTCGTGGTTCCGGCTTTCGCCTTCATTCTTCAAAAAGGTGATTTCGATAAATTCAATCACCTTTTTGAAGAACGGCTTCGCCGCCACTACACCCGCTAACGCAAAAAAAAAGCGACAAGAGGACATCGGACACGTCTATCCGAATTCCGACCTCACTGTCGCTTTTATAAAAAAAATCAATAGCTGCATCAAACTATTTATCCGAGAACTCTGATAAAAAAAAGCCGTTGACTCCACAACTGGAATCAACGGCGTCTTTGTCGTTTGACGAGGTAATTTATACAACTCTAAAATAAAATTGTCAAGCGGTGTTTAAAATATTATTTTTTAATTTTTCTTTTACAGAAATCTTCAATGGAAATTCTGGAGCCATCTTTTTCATCAATAACAGTCAGACTTTTTTGAATACAGAAACCTGTTTTACTAACGTAAACTTCAAGAATTGGAGCCAGATTTTCTGATTCTTTCCACGGAATATATTCAGTAACTTTTGCAAAATTTTCCTGAGTGTAATATTTGTTTACTTTTCTTAAATCCAGTTTATCTATCTTCAGCTCTTCAAGTTTTTCAGGTGAAACCTTTTCATTAAACCAAAGATAAACATAGCGTCCTTTTAACGGGTCAAACGGATCATTAAAAGTGCAGGGTAAACTTACTATTCTGTTATTTTGTTCTGCATATTTTTTTATTCTGGAATATGAAGAAAGAGTAAATGTCAGAACTCCCATTTGAATAAAAAAAATCAGTAAAAGAAAAGTTATAAAGAATTTTTTATTTAGTGCTTTCATTTTTGTCTCCATCGGTTTTATCTGTTACAACAAGAGATTTTTTCTTTTTCAAAATCACAATATTGAAAATTAAAATTATTACTCCAACAAGTATAAAAAGAATTCCTTTAGCTACAAAACTTATAGAGTCGTCAAAGAATCTGGTTATAATTGCTAAAAGCATATAACCTGCAGCAAGGTTTGTACGGGCAAAAGAATTTGTCTTAAGAGCAATGTATAAATTGAATATGGAAATCATAAAAGACATAATCAGAAAGGAAACCGGAATGAAATTTTCGGGAAATTTTACACCGCATTTATTGCACACAGCAAAAACAGAATATATTAAACAGGCAAATGGAATTACGTGGTCAAATTTTTCTTTGTTTTTAAACTTAAGTAAGAAAGGAGTCAGTGTAATTATGCCACAGGTAACGGAACAACAAACAGATGAAATCCTGAATAAATTGCTTTCCAGATTTGCTGTAATGGTATTGTAATCACTAATTTTTGAACAGATTAAAACTAAAATTGCCGTGCAAATATGAAGAATATTTTTCCCCGTTCCTTTAGTCATAATATAAGCAAAAGCAAAAAGAAGAGTAAAAATATAAATTACTTGGAAAGCACTTGGAACAGAAAAAATAGTAATTGCAGGGAGTATCAGAGCGTATGGAAGATAATCCCACTGGTGTTTTTTGTATGTAAATATGAAACCATAAATTCCAAAGGCACAGTAAATAAAATTAATTATTGACTTAAGAATTACAGGGTTTGCAAAAGTTAAATTTCCAACTTTTGTATAAAAAACTGAAAGAATTGTAACAATAAGTCCCAAAAGCGGAATGTCAAAATTTTTAGAAGCCATATTTTTTAACACAAATAAAACAGTGGAACTTATTATAAGGCCTGCCAGAATTCCAAATTCAAAATAAAGCTGTAAATTAATATCTGCATCAACTTTTATTTCACCAATGATTGAAAGAAGAATAACAAAAATAATTCGTAGAACAATAAAGAAAATCTTTTTTTCATTATTTTCTGTTTCTTTACGTAAATTGTTAATTACAGAACAGAAAAGTAAAATAGCTGCAAGACCTGTAATTGCAAGAGAAGTTTTATTTATTAACGCTGGAATGATAAGAGTAAGAGGAATATACGGATTCTTTTTTATAATTGAAACTACAGGAATAACTACAGCAGCTGCTATATAAATAATAAGCGGGATGTGTACGATAAATGATGAATTAAGGTATGCTGAAACCATAAGACCCGCAATGAGTACCGAAAAGAATAAAAGACATAATCTGAATAGTGAGATTTTTTTGCTTTTAATAAATCCTGCAAAAGCCGTACAAACTGCAACAAGACATAATCCAAAGTCTTTGATTAATGGTAAAGCTGAATTGTATTCAGGAATAATCCAAACTTTTTGTATTGTAAATGTAAATACAAAAGTTGCTAAAAGTCCCCAGTTAATCCATTCCATAACAGATTTTGAAAAATCATCTTTAATCTTTGAGAATATATCTTTAAATCCGGATAATGTAATTACAATTGCAGAAAAACTAACTAAAGAAACTGATTCAGTATTAAAAATAACCGGAATAAACGGGAGCAGTGCTATAAGTGTGTTTTTGTAATGGAAAATTAATGAGCATGCAACCGGAATTAATGTAATCATAAGAACCAGAGGAACGTAAGATGTATCCGGTTTTTTAAATATTGCAAGAGAGATAAAAACAGTTCCCATTAAGTAAACAGCCCATCCTAAAAATTTTGCACGGTAAAAAGTTTTATTTTTTACAGAGAAAAGAACAGAGCCTGCAAAAATAGAAATGAGCGTGAAGTATATTTTGAAAATCTGAATAAAGTTCAGGTCTTTAATAAAATAATCAGGTTCAAAAAATTCAGGAATTGAAAATAATAAAATAAAGCCTGCAAGAATTCCGTAATCAAGGAATTTTTTCCATCGGCTGTTTTCACCATTATGAACTAAAATCATGTCAGTTGAATATAAATAAACACATAAAATGAAGACCGGCCAAACCATAAGAGGGTATGAAAGGTTTGAAAACAGAATGCATCCTGAAAGTGGCAGAACCAGAAGTGGGGTTTTGAAACAGAATGAAAAGAAGATAAAAGCAACAAACTCCAATATATAAATGCAGAGTGGAGAAATTGAACTGAACTCAGGAAAGATGTTACTTATTAGAACAAAGGTGAAAAGAATAACTGGAAACAGACTTGTAATCCAGTCTAAAGAAGTGGTGCTTTTTTCTTTAAATTTTTTATACAGTCTGAGAACAGGAATTGAAAGAAAGCCCAAAATAATGGGAAGACTAAGACAAAATGAAAAAAGGTCTTCAGGGTTTGAAAAATCTTTGTTATCAAATGACCAATAAGACCATAAATCAATAATGGAACTTAATGTGCTGATAACACATAGAATAATTAAACCAATTACTTTGAGACCTGGAAAGTTACGGTCTTTGCCTTGTCCATAACAAATGGCTCCAAGGCATGCATAAAACGGGAGCCACAATCTTGTTATACCGGAATCACCTATGAAAAAACAGGTTACTCCTACTGAAAGAATGAATGTAGCTTTGGAAGAAAGAAGGGCTGATATGCCAAAAGAAATAATGGCCCAAATAAAAAGGAATACTTCTAAGTTGGATTGGAGCCTGAATGTTTGTGAAACAAAAATCAGACTTCCTGCAAATAAAAGAGACCAGGTTATTCCCAAAAACTCGTTTATAACTTTGTTTACATTTTCAGGTTTTTTCAGTTTAAGGACTAAAAGAATTACCGGGATAACTGCAATCATAAAATATGCAGCAACTGCTCTTACAGGGCGCCCAATGGCAGACCAGTTATAGGCAATAAGAGAAATGACCCCCGTGCCAATAAGGATTCCTGCAATGACGCTTAAAAGAACAGCAACATTTACAGGCTTTTTTTCTTTTTTAGGTTTTTCAAGTTTTGTTGCAGTGTGTTTTTGAGCGGAAACAGCAGGAACGTCAGACTCTTTTGAGGATTTAGAATTAAGTTCCGAAAAAGTATAAGGTTCACTGTCATTCTTTTTTTGAGTTTGTTCTTCAAGATAATAAGATTTAATTTTTTCTGCAGTTCTGGAAGAAATAACTTTTTTTGATACAAGTTTTTTTAATTCGTCAAATAACCATTTATAATATTCAGTCATAAGATTATTATAACTCATTTATTTTAAAATATAAAATTTAAGATGAATGACGATTAAAATATTCACATAAGAATTTATAGAACTTTTCTACACGTTCACTGTGGATTTTATTTTTTTTATAAGAAATAAGAATGTCACGGCTGCACTGTGGGGAAGTGATTTCCAATAGTTTTACGTTTTTTGAATTTAATTTCCCCCATGAAAAACTTGGCCAGAATCCTATGCCCATATTTGCGCCAATCATTTTTTTTACAGCTTCAGGACTGTCACTTTCAAAAATGATATTTGGAATAATTCCGCTGGCACGGCAATATTTGTCACAAATAGTGCGTAACTGGCGTGACCCTAAAAGAGAAATAAAATTTTCATTCTGAACGTCTTTTAATTTAATTGATTTTTTACCGGAAAATTTTTCATTGTCAGGAACAGCCATAAAAATTTTTTCGGTAGTAACAAAAACGTCGTTATTTTCATCCTGGTTTTGGTAAAATAATTTTGTTGTAATACAGATGTCGTATAATTCTGTTTCTTCATTCTGGGTAAGTTCAATTCTTAAGTTTTTGTCAATTTTTTTGTATTCGATAACAGCTTCTGTAACAAGTTTTGATGCAGCCAGAACGTTCAGGTGAATTGTGGAATCTTCCAAGTCTGCCATTTTTTTCAAATCTAAAGGAAGTTCTGAAAGTTCAGTGATTATAGGTTTTAGTTTTTTGTAAAAATATTTTCCGTATGCGTTTAAAATAATACCTCTACCCTTATGTTCAAAAAGGGGAACTTCAAGTTCACTTTCCAACCGGTGAATGGCTTGGGTTAGTGCAGGCTGAGCAATGTGAAGGTTTTCTGCACTTTTTGTAATATGCTGGCTTTCGGCAACTTCCAAAAA
>JABUUX010000442.1 GCA_021442965.1 Treponema sp. | reverse complement strand
GATGCTTCTGAATGGACTTACAGTTATGCTGGGGTAAATACAGAAAAAACAAATCTAACTAATGTTTCGACAGATTCAAAATTGGAAACTTATGGATGGGACGGTGATAACGGTGATGATACGTCTCATGAAGTGGGACTGAAATTACCAAATACACTTAATCTTTATGACATGAGCGGAAACATAGCAGAATGGACATGGGACTTTTATAATGAAGCAGGGGCTGCATCAGGAGTAATGACAAAAGGTCCTACTGATGGTAACTGGCTTTCTCGTGGAGGCTGTTATTGGGGTGAAGCTTATACATGTACAGTTTCTTTCCGTTACAGGATGAACAGTGATGCTGACGGTGACAGCGATCTGTGTACAGGGTTCCGTGTAGCACGAACACTTTAGCTTAAGGATTAAAAAGGGGGCGTAACAGCCCCTTTTTTTAATGCCAAAAAATGAAACTGCTGACACTTGACCTTTTTTTCTAAATAAAATAATATATTGCTTACACATTCCCCGATTGTGTAATGGTAGCACTTGAGATTCTGGTTCTCACTGTGGGGGTTCGAATCCTCCTTGGGGAATATAGGCCGGGAATTAAGCCCGGTCTTTTTTTATGGCTCCATCGAATATCGGTTTAGTTCGTGGCCCTCTCAAGGCCGAAAGACGGGTTCGACTCCCGTTGGAGCTATAAAACTTTGTTCGGAAAGACTTAGCTAAATAGGCTGAGTCTTTTTTTATTTATAAGACTAAGAGGAGTCGAACCGCGGAGTGAACGCCGAAAAACGCGATGAAGGAGCGTTTTGAGGAAGAGCCGACACGACGTCGGCGGCAGTGAACGCAGACGGGGTGGAAGGAGGAAACAGGAGGTTTCCGACAGGAACCCTTCGACTCCCGTTGGAGCTAAATAAGAAAGGCTTTCCCAAACGGAAAGCCTTCTTATTTTACGAGTTTTGTTTAGCTCGCAGTGGCTAAAAAAAATCGGTGATTGAGTTTATCGAAATCACCGGAGAGTAAGCCAGCCACCGGGTGCAGATTAAATATTCTTTGCGCCAGGGGGTGTAGTGGCGCCGAAGGCGATGTTTTAAGGTAGTACGGTTATTGAGCCTGTCGAAATGACCGTACTACCTTAAAACATTGGAGCGCTATGACGCGGAACCACGCAACACCCGACAAAAAGCCTGCTTTTTGGGGCGCCCAAAAAAAGAATCTGTGGTAAAATAAATCAATGAAAAAACTTGGAGTTATAACTCTTTTTATCTTTTCCCTTTTTTTACTGGCGGCGGACGCACCTGATATTCACCATAATCCGTGGGAATTAATTATTTACAGACCGCAGAATACTGAACATATTAATGACATAAGATGCTGGCTGAAAATTGAAGATATGGACGGGAATGATGTTACATATTCGGCAGTGAAGGCAACTTACGAGTGGGTAACAATTCCTGATGTGGTGAACTTTTATAAAAAATCGTACTGGCTTTCGGGTGGGGTAGCAATGCATTTAAATATCAAACCCGGAAGATATAAATTTACGGTTTCTACTCCGCCAGATAAACAGTGGCCGTATCCTTCTGAGAACAGGGAAGAGTGGAAATCTAACGAATTTATTTACGATACAGGAAATCCGGCAAAGGTTATTTTTGTATACCCCGGTATGAATGATAACGGATTTTACGACGGCACTTGGATTATAAGTGGAAAAGCTCCTAAGTATTTTAAACAGGCAACTATTCCAGAAAAGAACCGATAATTATTTTCCCCACCAGGAAATTTTCAAAGCTTTTGACGGGCAGACTTCAGTACATTTTCCGCAATTAATGCATTCAAGAGTTCTGTTTTCTTTTACCGGGTTTACATCCATTGGACAATGATTTTTACAGGAGCCGCATTGGGTACATTTTTCCAAATCTACATTTATGTGCATAAGACTGATTTTATTTAAAAATCCGTAAAGAGCGCCAAGCGGGCAAAGTGTCTTACAAAAGAACCTCTGAATAAAAACTGACATTACAACAACGGCTGAAAGAATAAAGGCTTTAAGAGCAAAAAGCCAGCCTGCGGTATTTCTAAGATGCGGATTCAGAGAAAGAAGCGGGATTCCGCCTTCCAAAGTTCCAGCAGGGCATATATATTTACAGAATGCTGGGTCTCCGTTTCCCATTGGGGTTTTACTTGCAACTGGAAGTATCAGAACAAAAACAAGAAGAATGACATATTTTATGTATTTACACGGTTTTGGAAGAGTGAGCTTTGGACTTGGGATTTTATGTAGCAGTTCCTGAAAAAGTCCAAAAGGACACAAGAATGCACAGACTCCGCGTCCTAAAATTATGCCAAAGGCAAGGATTATGCCCACTGCGTAAAAACTGAAGTTGAATTTTTGGGAACCTGCTGCAGCCTGCATGGCTCCTATAGGACATGAAAAAGTTGCTCCGGGACAGGAATAGCAGTTGAGACCCGGGGTACAGAAGTTTTTCCATTTTCCTGTGTAGATTTTTCCGCCTGCAAAATTTGTAACTCTGAAATTACAAAAACCGAAAGCGGCTGTTTGAATCAGTTTCCGTTTTAATGAAAATGAGATTTTTTTGCTTTTTGATTTTGGTTTTTCTGTTTTCATAAGAATATTAACAATCAGCCAAGTCCTATGCATTCAAGACATATATTTGTGGCTTTTTTTAATATGACGGAAACTTCCTTACGGTAAATCCCAAAAAAAATGAATGCAACGGTCAGAAGAAGAGCCAGAATTTGAGAAAGGTAAAATATAGCAGATGATTTTTTATTTTTTCCCAAGGTAGTTCTCTACAGCATTTTTGTATTTATTTACATGTGCACCTACAATCGGTTCTCCAATTACATTACCGTTTTTATCTACCAGAATTGTGGTTGGAACATACTGAAACTGAGATGTAAAACTTTTAATTGAATCTGAAGAGATCAGGTTTACATAGGTCAAATCAAGTTTTTTAAAAAAATCTTTCATTATATTTAGGGTTTCTGTTTCTTCAAGACTTGAAACATCACCAACAATTCCAAGCAGCTGAACGTTTTTTGGAAGTTCTTTATCCCATTGTGCAAGTTGTGGCATTTCTCTAATACAAGGATTACAGAAAGTTCCCCAAAGGTTGATTACTGTAAGATCTTTTTTTGCAAAGAATTCTTTACTGTCTACTGTGTTCCCATAAATGTCTACCGAAGTAAAAGTCAGTTTTTGATTTTCTGTTTTTTCTTTGTCTTTTTTTGCAGTCTTTCCTTTTGCAAAAACATTCTGACTGAACAGGCAAAGGAAAATGATTAATGCTGAAATTTTATAAACTTTATTTTTCATAAGAACTCCTATTGAATGGCGTACAGTGAGGCTTACAAAGCAATATACAGATTATAAAACAGATTTTAACAGATTTTATGAAGAAAGGGTATCTAAAACCAGTGCTTGCGTTTTTTGAACCACCCGTGGTAATAATCTCCTGATTCTTTAGAATTTCATTATTCAGATTAAGAACGGTTCTCTGTATAAATCTGTTATTTACATCTGCATTGAGTATACCTATTTTTAACACTATAATTTACTTTATGGCTTTTGAAAACGACCGAAAAGGCGCCGTGAATAAACTGAAGTGTCTTGTTTATACTTCTAAATCTGAAACGGCTTCCTTCCGAGAAAAAATTGAAAATACTTTTTACACACCCATTCTTCCAAATCGTGTGGAAAGAAATGAGAGTGTTTACGGCGGTGTAACCTGCGATGTTCTTTCTCCTGAAATCTATTCTTCGAACCGTGTAGTTCTTTATATTCACGGAGGTTCTTTTGTTGGTGGCAGCCGTTCATCCTGGCGAGGTTTCTGTTCTTCACTAGCCACAAAAACTTGTGCCAGAGTAATTCTTCCGGAATTCCGCCTGGCTCCAGCGTTCCCGTATCCTGCAGCTTTGGAAGATATTCAGTCTGTATTCCGGGCTTTGTACACAGAGGAACAGGTTACCTCATCTCTTGATAAGGACGAAAACGGAAACAGTGTTCTTCCTGAATTTATTATTGCAGCAGACGGTTCGGGCTGTTCCATTGCGCTGGCTCTTTTGTATAACCTTCGCGAACGCTACAGGGCCTGTATAAGTAATGTAATTTTATTTTCTCCGTGGCTTAATCTTTCTTCTGAATCAAAAATCTTAAAAGCAAAGAAAATGAGTGACGATATTACTTCAAGTGATGTTCTTAGAAAGTCCAGCTCAGTTTACACTTATGCCGCTAACACTTCTCTTCCTTTGGTTTCACCTCTGCTTGCAACAGACGAACAGCTTATGCAGTTTCCGCCTGTGTTTATTCAGATGGGAGAACAGGAGATTCTTAAAGAAGATGCGTTAGCTTTTGCAGACAGGCTTAGAAGTCTTGGAAATAAAGTTGAAGTGGATTTATGGCCGGGCATGATGTTTATGTTTCAGATGGCAGATGAATTTCTTCATGAATCTCATCTGGCTTTGGATAAAGTAGGAAAGATTGTTACGTCAAAAGTGAATACCGATACTGCTCAGGAATTTGAAAATAAACCGCGTCTGGAACAGTCTATTCATTCGGAAGCATAGTTTTAAGGATTCAAAATGATTGAACTTTTATCACCGGCAGGAAATGTGGAAAAACTTTCCTACGCATACGCTTACGGGGCTGATGCCGCTTACATTGGGCTAAAAAAATTTTCACTTAGAGTAAAGGCCGATAATTTTTATGATGATGAATATAAAAAAGTTGTAGAGCTTAAGAAAAAGTATCCCCAAAAAAAACTTCACTGTGCGTTGAACATTTCTTTTCACAATAATGATATTGAAAATTTAAAGCAAAATATTGATTACTTTAAACAGTATCCCATTGATGCTTTTATTGTTCAGGATTTAGGAGTTGTCTCTCTTTTACAGAAAGAGTTTCCAAATGCACAGCTCCATGTTTCTACACAGGCAAGCTGCATAAATTCTGAAGCGGTAAAAGTGTATAAGTCTATGGGATTTTCGCGTGTGGTTCTGGGACGGGAAGCTTCCCTTAAAGAGATTCGCGAAATAAAAGATGCTGTTCCTGATATGGAACTGGAAGCTTTCTGCCATGGTGCAATGTGCATTGCATATGCCGGACGTTGTCTTATGAGTGCTTATTTGACGGGGCGTTCTGCACAGGCGGGGCTTTGTTCTCATACTTGCCGCTGGGAGTATGATCTTCTGGCAAAACCTGAAGGTGCTAAGGAACTGGCTCAGAGTGGCAGACTTTATCTGAGAGAACATGAACGCCCGGAAGATTTGTTCCCTGTTTTTGAAGGTGAAAATTTTACGGCTATTCTTTCAAGTAAAGATATTCGCATGGTAGAAAATCTTAAGGATATGATTGATGCAGGGCTTGATTCCTTAAAAATTGAAGGCCGCATGAAATCGGTTTACTATGTTGCTTTAGTTACCAGGGCTTACAGAAAAGCGTTGGACGCAATTGAAGGAAAAATAACACAGGAAGAAGCGGCTCCATTTATTGCGGAACTGGAAAATGTTGCACACCGCGAAAGCACCACAGGATTTTATTACAGCCGTACCGATGCTGATGAAACCTGTATTGGAGCTTCTGACAGCAAGTACATTCTTACCGCACAAGCCGGAAATGAAATTAAAGGTGATGATTTTGAAAATATTCTTAGTCTGGCAAAAAATACTTACGGTGAATTTAAAACGGAATTAGACAATATGCATCCTTCAGCCCGAGAGGCAAGACTTAAAGATTTGGAAATTCATACAGACAGACGGATTGTTCCTTTAGAAAAAAAAGAAGGGTGGAAACTTTATGAATGTACTGCGGTAAACAAGTTTTCTACAGATATGGAAATAGAATTTGTTTCACCCGAATTTGTAAGTAAAAAGGCGGTTCCGGGAGACTGGCAGTTAATAAATCCGGAAACTGGATGCCTTTTGAACTGGGTGTGTGACAGTCACCCTTGCTATATATACACCAAAGAAAATCTTCCTGAAGGTTCTTTGATTCGTGTAGAAGATCCGGACTATAAACCCGGCATTATACGCGATAAAGGAAGGTAACGTCTAAAGGTTTGAACAGTCAAGTATTCAGAATAAAGTGCCGATATAATAATGAATAAGTAGAAATTTTTTTAAAAGGGTATTGGGAGTGAACTCCGGACAGAAAACTGCGGTCAGTATGCTCATTACCGTTGTCCTTTTTGCTGCATTTCTTTTTACGGCTTATTCTCCTCTTTTTTCAAAGATTGAGACAAAGTTTTACCAGCCGGAAAGAATTGAGCAGGAAAGAGCACGGGTAAAAGAGTCTTCTGACTACTGTAACACATACATTCAGAATTTTCTCAAAACTACAGAAGAATATGCTAAGGCTGATTGTATTCAGAGTTATTTTTCTCAAACACCGTCAGAGTCTGATGTGCAGGCCCGTGTTCAGATTACGGGTGAACTTTTTACAAATGTAAGCGGACTGGACGGATTAAGACTTGTAGATAAAAACGGACGAAATCTGCATTTTAGTACTTACAGCGAAGATATTGCAAAACAGAACGGAACTGCCCGTGTATACAAAAATTATGCAGATATTCAGGCAGTTCCCGGAGAATCATCTTTTGAACTTATTTCGATTCCTGATTCCGACGGACCTAAAACCCCAAAAATTACATTTAACGAAGAAAAGGGCTTAATTAATATTTCCCACCCTATAGAAGATAAATACGGTGTTTATCGCGGTACATTTGTTTTTTACTGTAAGACGGGAAATATTGAAAAGGGGCTGATTAAAGAAAATCTTATTTCTGTAACAGATTCTCTTACTTTGTTTACGGATCAGAACGGAAAGAAGGGCGGATTTGTAATAGGGCTTCCTAAAGTTGGGCGTGAACTGTTTCAAACTCCAGTTAAGGACTCTTGGAAAGAAAAATCTGCGGGACCTGACAGAGTGCTGGAATCAGAAGACAATAAATATTGGGTAAGTCTTTCAGATTACAGTTCAGATATATTTTCAATTTCAGAAATTTACACAAATGATTACTTTGAACTGCCGGGTACAACCAGAATTCTTATTTGTATATGTGTGTTCATTACTGTATTCCTGATTGTATTCCTTATTTTCAGTTTTAAAACTGATGATATGGTTGTTATAAGATCCAGAATTAAAAAGATACAGTTTGCCTTTGTTTCTGAATATTTAGAGAATAAAGAAAGTGTAGACTGGGAACTTGTATCAAATCAGATAGAAGGTCGCAAGGCTGATTTATTCCGCGATGTTAAGCAAAGTCTTGGCAGAAAAGGCCGTAAACATGAAAAACAGGTAGATCTGCTTTTAAATAAAAGTTGGGATGAAATTCTTTCTGCAATCGGAACTAAGAAAGAATATGTTAAGTCTGTAAGCATGAATGATGCCGCTACTTCGGCTGAACTTAAACGCATGCTGGAAGAAGTACTTTCTACAACAAAAATCAAACTGGAAGATACACGGACGTCTGTAGCTTCTGCAGGACCAGTTGTTACAGCTCAAAGTTCTTCTGAGGTTGAGGACATAGAAGATATTGAAGATGCTGATATAGTTGAAGATGCGGACGTTATAGAAGAAGCAGATACCGTAGAAGAAATCTCAGAAGAGATAGAAACAGTAGAAGACGCTGATGCAGTAGAAGAAGTTGAAAGCGTTGAAGAAGTAGACGCTGTAGA
>JABUUX010000196.1 GCA_021442965.1 Treponema sp. | reverse complement strand
GAACAAATTTCAACGTGAATATCTTTTACAGTTGAACGTGTTTCAATTACATTACCGCAAACGCATGTAATTTTTGTAAGTGTGTATTCAGGATGGATATCCTTTTTCATTTGGGTCCCCTACGACTTTGCCCGACTGTGCAGAACTTAATCAAAACACAACCACAAAGCCTATTAAAAATGTTATAACTTTCTCAAAATATCATATATAAATAAAAATTTCAATAACTATAAAAATATAAACATTGCGAACTAGAGAATTTGGATTTATAATTTAAAAAAATTACCACGTATCCAAAAGGAGTAAATATATATGGAAGAACCACGCGTAGTATCTATTATTCTTGGAGGTGGAAAAGGAACACGCCTTTACCCTCTTACAAAGGAAAGATCAAAACCGGCTGTATCATTCGGTGGAAAATACAGAATTGTTGACATCCCTATTTCAAACTGTATCAATTCGGGATACAAAAAGATATATCTTTTAACACAATTCAATTCTGTTTCGCTTCATATGCATATAACAAACAGCTATAATTTTGACCGCTTTTCTAACGGATTTGTTGAAATTATGGCAGCTGAGCAGACACTGGAACATTCAGGATGGTATGAAGGTACTGCCGATGCCGTTCGTAAACACTTAAATCACTTTAAGGCACAAAATCCAACTCATTATATTATTCTTTCAGGTGACCAGCTTTATAAAATGGATCTTAAGGAATTCCTTAATGAACATATAAAGTCAGGAGCAGATGTTACAATTGCTACAACAGCTGTTAACCGACATGATGCATCGGGCTTTGGAATTATGAAGATTGATGAAAACAACCGGATAAAAGAATTCATGGAAAAACCAAAAAAAGATTTGAATATCGATTCATGGAAAATTCCTGAAGCTGCACGCGGAGACCTGCCAAAAGAAAAAGAATACTTGGCTTCCATGGGTATTTACATTTTTAATGCTGATACAATGGAAGAAGTTCTGAATAACGAATACACAGACTTTGGTAAAGAAATTATTCCTGAAGCAATTACGAAGAAAAAAATAAATTCATACATCTTCAGTGATTATTGGGAAGATATAGGAACAATCAAGAGTTTTTATGATGCAAATATTGAACTTACAGATCCTAAACCTCGCTTTAATCTTTATGATATGAAATCACCTATCTATACACACATGAGAAATCTGCCGGCTTCAAAAATCAATAAAGCAGACTTGGACTCATGTCTGGCTTCTGAAGGATGTATTATTACAAACTCAAAAGTTCACAAATCAGTAATCGGTGTTCGTTCTGTTATTAATGACGGTTGTGATTTTGAAGGTGTTATTATGATGGGTGCTGACTATTACGATATGGAATCAAAAAATGGAGTACCTGCGGTCGGAATTGGAAAGAATTGTAAAATAGCAAAAACAATCATTGATAAAAATGCACGAATCGGCGACAACTGTAAAATTAACGTTTCCGGGAAAGCATATGAAGACGGCGACTACGGTTCGTTCTATGTTTCAGACGGTATCATAGTTATCCGTAAAGGCGCAATTATTCAGGATGGAACAGTAATTTAAAATTAATAATGCAGAGTTCATAATTCAGAATATTTTCAAAAAAGCACTGAATTTATGATGAATATCTTTTATGTTTATAAAATGCCCGGAATCTAAAAATTTCGGGCATTTTTATGTATTGAGGGAATTTATGGGTGACATATACGAAAAAATAGGTGCACTTTTGAGCAAAAAAATTGAAGAAGAAAACAAAAACGAAATAAACACAAATATAGAAAATCAAAATCCTGCCATCAGAGTTTCTCCAGATTTATTTAGAGAAAAAACTACACCAACGGCTCAAATTCTGCATCCGGGGCAATTTATTGAAGACATTCCAATCAAAATAGCAGAACAGGATTAACAAAACGTTACAAATGATAAAAAAGGTTTATTACGATTTATTCTTCCAGTCCCAGTTTTCTGTGAAGTGTTTTACGCCCAATACCAAGAATTTCTGCACATTTAGACTTATTTCCTCCACAAGCAGCAAGCGTTTCATTAATGATAATAAGCTCTGCATCATCCATTGATGTACCAACAGGAATATTAATAGACTTCTCAGAAGATTGTGTTTTAAGATAATCGGGAAGGTCTGCAAGTTTTATTGTGTCATTAAGACTCATAGCAACACAACCTTCAACTACATTCTGAAGCTGACGAATATTTCCCGGCCATGAAAAATTTATAAGTGCATTTTTTGCCTTTGAATCAAAACCTTTTACATTTTTTTCATTTTCTAAATTAAACTTATCAAGAAATGCAGAAATCAAAAGCGGAATATCTTCCTTTCTTTCTCGTAAAGGAGGAACTTCAACAGAAACAACATTCAAACGATAAAAAAGATCTTCACGGAATCTACCGGCTTTTACTTCTTCTTCCAGATTTTTATTAGTTGCAGCAATAATTCTTACATCAACTTCAATAGTTTTTTCACCACCGACTCTTTCAAATTGTCTGTTCTGAATAACGCGTAAGAGCTTTACTTGAACTTGTGGATTAATTTCCCCGATTTCATCAAGAAAAATAGTTCCGCCATGAGCCAGCTCAAATCTTCCCTTCTGCATTTTGTCAGCACCTGTAAAAGCTCCTACTTCGTGACCAAACAATTCACTTTCAAGAATACTTTCACTCAATGCTGCACAATGAACTTTGATTAATGGTTTATCTTTACGAGGCGACATTTTATGTATAGCCTCAGCAACACCTTCCTTTCCAACCCCACTTTCTCCTGTAATAAGTACAGTAGTTTTACTCTGCGCTACACGATTAACTTTATCAAGAACATTCTTTAATGCGGGACTTTTCCCAACAATTTCAGAGAGAACTTTTTTATTATCCAGTTCATTTTGAAGTTGATTCTTCTGTAATTTTAATTCTCGCCCTTCCAAAGCATTTTTTACAATTTTATTTAAATGATCCAAATCTAAAGGTTTTGTTAAAAAATCATATGCCCCCATTTTTATAGCTTTTGTTGCATCATCAATACTGCCGTGACCAGTAAGCACAATAACAGGAATACCGGGGTTTTCGGTAGTTATATGGCGCACTACTTCTTCTCCGCTCATTCCATCCATTCGTAAATCAGTAATTACTAAATCAACATCACCTTTTTTTACAAGAGCAAGACCTTCTTTTCCATTTGAAGCCTGTTTTACTTCATATCCTTCAAGTTCAAAATTATCACATAGTCCGGATCTGATATTTTCTTCATCATCAATTGTAAGAATTGTACATTTCATAAACTACCTCAAAAGTTTTGTTTCATCCTGAGGAAGAGGAAAAGAAAGGACAAACTTGGTACCTTCCCCTTCTACAGACTTAACGGAAATATCTCCTGAAAATTCTTTAACTATTTTATATACCATTGTCATTCCAAGTCCGGTTCCGTTAGCTTTAGTTGTATAATAAGGCTCAAATATTTTAGAAACAGTATTATCGCTCATTCCTATTCCATTATCTGAAATTAGAATAAAATATTTTCCATCTTTTACTTTAGTTTTTATGCACATTACTCCAGTAAAGTTTTTGCCCTCTTTTTCCTGACGGGACTGAATTGCATTTAATGAATTCTGTGCCATATTAATTAAAACCTGTTTAAAAAGTTTTTCATCTGCCATTATCTTTTGTTTTTCAAAACACTCAGTTTCAAATTTAACTCCAGACTTATTAAACTCAGGCTCAAAAAAATCACGAACATTCTGAATTACAACTACAGGATCTTTTAATTCCAAAACAGCATTAATCGGTCTAACCGCAAAAAGAAAATCCATAACAAGCGAATTCAAATGCTGAATCTCTTCATTAACTACATCAATATGATCTTCTAAAAATTTTTTAGGAGGAAGTTTATCTTCACTTTGACGCGCTTTTTCCAAGGCTTTTTGAACAAGCTGAATATGAATAGAAATTGCACCAAGAGGATTTTTTATTTCATGTGCCATTCCTGCTGCAAGATTTGTTAATGAAGCCATGTTTTCCATTCTGTGAAGAAGAACATCCTGATTTTTTTTACCGGTGATATCTTTTACAGTAATAATCAAACCTTTTAAATTGTTATCCTGAAACAAAGGGCTGATAGCAACAGAAAGAAATCTAACACTCTCTCCTTCAGTCAGGACACTAAAATCTTCGGAAGCATTCGTTATTTTTTTTTCTGCACAATTTTTTAAAAACTCAGAAATCTCATCTTCTCCTGTCAGTTCCCAAACAGGCTTATTTTCATAAGAAATATCTTCTGAAAGAGAAAACCCCAGAAACCTTTGTGCAATGGAATTACAATGGAGTATTGAATATTCCTCATTAACGATTAAAAGTCCTGATGAAAGAGATTCAAAAATAGATTCCAACTTATAATTTTCTTCAGAAAGAATTTCATTTTCCAGCAAAAGATTATTTATAACACTTCTAAGCTGCTCGTTGGAAAGTTTATCTGTTTTTTCTGTTACTTTACTTACAAATCTGTGCATTTCAAAATATTTCCATTAGTCATATTCAGTTTTAGAATATCTCTGAATAATTTTTCCAGAGATGCCTGAATTCCTTGTGTATAAACAGTTACATTGTTCCATGTATCAAGAAGTAAATCAGACAGTTGTCCAAGGACTTCAGTACCAGCTTGAGAGTATTTAAGTTTTTGAGAAGCAGCATCTGCTATTCCCTGAAGAAAAATCTTAAAAAGAATTCTTGGTTCAAATTTCTGACAATCTTTTATTATTTTTGCAACATCAGGAACAGCGCCTTGTGAAACAGATTGTAAAAAATATTCTGAATAATTTTTAACTTCCAAAGGTGTAACAGGAAGAAATCTTAAAAGGTAATCATTAAGAGAACCATTAAAATCTGAATCATGAAAAACAAGATCTACAACCTTATGTTCTGACTCTGATGGTCTGTCCCCAAAATTATAAATACGAACTCTTGACAGAATTGTTGGAATAACAGCATTTCGCCTGTTTGTAAGCAGAATAAAGAGAACTCCGCTAGGCGGTTCTTCAAGAATTTTTAAAAGAGCATTTCGGGCATTATCAAGCATACGGTCTGCATTTTCCAAAATGACAGTTTTCATTCCATCATCACTTTTCATCCTTGCCCAATATTCAATATTTCTTATATAGCTTATAGGAATTGAATCCGGTAAAAACTCACTTTCAAGTTTAAATGCTGCCTCTTTAATTTTTAAACATTTTTTCTCAAGTTCATCATAAGAAGGCAGTTCCCTTGGATAATCAAGTTCTTCAAGGAGCTCGTTAATGGAACCGACTGAACTTCCAATTTTATTTTCATCTTTATGACCGGAAATTAAAATATCAGAAAAACGGAGTGTCAGTTTTCTAATAGATCTTAGAAATAAAAATCTTGTAGCTTCAATATGAGAATCATTATTTTTTACAGAGTTTAAAAAAGTCTCACAAGCGGCATTAATTTCAAGGAAACAATCACGTGAACCGCATAAAACAAGATTTGTAGAAAGAAGAGATTTTTGTCTTACACAAGATGAACACATACATGCAAAAGATTTATCAGGATTATTATCATGGCAGGAAAGAACACGTGCTGTTTCCAAGGCAGCAGTAAGTTTTCCCGAAGCATTATTACCGGAAAACAACAAAGAGCCGGGAAGCTTTCCGCTTTTAATATCTGAAATAAGTATTTTTGATGCAGTCTGATTAATCAGATTCTCAAACATATAACCTCCTATAAAAACTCCGCGTTAGTGGCGCTCCATGGACGCGTAAAAGACAGAATCTCTTCCTAATTAAACAAGATAATTTACTAAAAAACAGGAAAATTCTTTTATAGAATTGAAAGCTGTATTAATAGAATTATCGTCCCCTGAAGATTCAGGAATAATTGTGTCAGGAATTTGTATATTTGATGGAACCTCAGGAAGCAGAACTTTAAAAAGTTTATAAAGATAACTGTTTTCTAAAAGTTTCTGAACATCAAACCAAGGCTGTTTTGTAAGAAGAAGAAGTATTAAAAAAACTACAGCAAAACCTTCTGCAAGCCCCAGAAAAAAACCAAGAGAATGATCAAGACCCGAAACAATTTCACCAGAAAAAATTTTTTCAAGAAGATATTGAACAAGTTTGATAACAAGAAAAACCACTATAAATATTGAAAAAAAAGCAATAATTTGAGAAGCAATTTTATTTTTTATGGTTACTTCAAGAAGGCTTCCAAGAACATTGTAAAAAACAAAAGAAGCAAGAATTGCTATTACAAAAGATGCTTTACTAAAAATTTCTTTTATAAAACCTTTTATAGCCGCAAAAATTCCGATAGTTAAAATTAGAAGAGCAAAAAATATATCAATCACATTAAACATAAACGTTCTCTCCTATTCACTGGAAATATATTTCATTATTAAGTCTGCTATTTTTTCAGATGGCCGTTCATTTCCTGTAAGTTTTTTTAATGAGTCAGAATACCGCTTTCTTAAATTTTTATCAGTAAATTCATCAACTGCCTTCTGAAGATTTTTTGAATCAGCGTCATTTCCAAGAAGAACTTTAGCACATCCTTTTTCTTCAAAAAATTTTGCATTATCCACCTGATCTCCTCGAGTTCCGTTTCCGCACAAAGGAATTAGAATCATTGGTTTTGAAAGAACAGCACATTCCCAAATAGAGTTTGCTCCGGCACGAGAAAGAACTACATCACACGCCGCAACAACATCAGGCATTTCTTTATAAATAAAAGAAAAAGGCTTATAGTCATTACGATATTTTTCCTTAAGTACAGAACTTTGTGATTCATCAGTATTAAGCATACCTGTCTGATGAACTACAATAAATTTTTTGCAGAGAAAATCCAGGTTTTCAGTAACAAGTTTATTTATCTGAAGTGCACCGGAACTTCCACCTAAAACTAAAAGAACAGGCTTTTCATGATTTTCCGGGATATCAATAAATTCAAGACCACGCTTACTTGATGCATTATAAAATACAGGTCTTACAGGATTTCCTGTTACAAAAGATTTTGACTTATTTGATTCTGAAAGAAATTTTTTTGTGTCCTCATAAGAAAGAAGCATAAGTTTTGCAGATTTTGCATTAATTCTGTTAGCAAGACCAGGAGTAAAATCGCATTCATGCGTAATAACCGGAATTTTTAATAGTTTAGCTGCAATACATGGAGGAACGGAAACAAATCCGCCTTTAGAAAAAAGTAAAGATGGTTTTAATTTAGCAAGAATAAAAAATGATGCTGCAAAACCCGCAAAAATCTTAAAAACATCAATTACATTTTTAAATGAAAAATATCTTCGTAGTTTTCCAGAAGGAATTCCCTTAAAAAAATCTGCCGAAAAAGTTCCATCAGGACGAACTGCATTTGTAACAATTTTTTTATCCATACCACGTGAACATCCAATCCACGTAATTTGTAAATCAAAGTTAAGCTCAAAAGCCTTATTTTTTAATTCATCACATACAGCAAGACCCGGGTATATATGACCGGCTGTCCCACCACCAGTAAAAGCAATCCTAACTGACATATTAATATTTTACTAAAATAAAGTGAAAACAACAACGTAAAGATAGATTAATAAAAAAAAAGCAAAAAAAAAGGAACTCAAAAGAGTTCCTTCTGCCACCGGTTGGAATCGAACCAACGACACATGGATTTTCAGTCCATTGCTCTACCAAC
>JABUUX010000037.1 GCA_021442965.1 Treponema sp. | reverse complement strand
AGCTGTTCATGAATCTGGTCTGACTGTTCCGGAGTAGAGTAGGCAAACATTTCAACTTTGTCAAACTGGTGAACACGGTATAATCCTTTTGAGAACTGCCCTGCTGCTCCTGCTTCTCTTCGGAAACAATGAGAAAGTCCTCCGTACATTAAAGGAAGTTTTTCTTTGGGAATAATTTCATCCTGATGGTAACCTCCCAATGTAATTTCTGCAGTTGCTACCAGACATGTTCCTTCTTCTTCAATTGAATAAACGTTTGATTCATTTCCTCGAGGATTGAATCCGATTCCTTTAAGAATTTCTTCTTTTGCAACATCAGGAGTAATGAACATATTGAAGTTATGCTTTCTTAATGTATTCAAAGCATACATAATAAGGGCCTGCTCAAGAAATACAGCTTCATTTTTAAGATAATAAAATTTAGGACCTGAAACTTTTGTTCCACGGTCAAAATCCAAAATGTCTAACGATTCACCTAAAGCAACATGGTCTTTTGGTTCAAAATCAAATTTTCGTGGTGTTCCCACAACTTTTACTTCCAGGTTTTCTGTATCAAGTTTTCCGACAGGAGCTTTAGGATGATACATATTTGGAATCTGTCGTGCGGCTTCTTCCAATGCATCTTCGGTTTCTTTCTGATTTTTTTCTACGGAAGCAATTTCTTCTTTTAGTGCTTTTCCCGCTTCTATAAGTTTTGCACGTGTATCGTTATCCAGTTTCTGCTTCATAGCCTGAGCATTTTCATTTCTCTTCTGTTGAAGAGCTTGAAGCTGTGTTACAAGGGCAGTGCGTTTGTCATAAAGTTCCACAACTTTATCTGCATCTGCTCTGGAAGGATCCATATTTCGATCCAGAATATTCTGCTTTACGGCAGCTAAATTATCCTTAATGTATTTGTAGTCTAACATATTATTCTCCTTAAAATTAATCTACAAGTGTATAAGTAATAGTAATATTTGATTTTACAGAAACTGTTCCCTCCTTATCGGCTGTAACAGCTCCCGGGGAAATTTCATTCAGAAGTACTTGTGCCTGAACTGAAGAAGATTCTGTTTTACCTTCTTGAATTTCAAGAACTTTATTTACTTTGCAGCCAGAAGCACCTGCCAGAAAGTTTGCAGAATCCTGTGCATTTTGAACAGCAAGGGAACGAGCCTGGCGAATGGACGAGGAAAGGTCGCCAAAAGAATAAGATGCTTTTTCAAGAGTTACAGATACAGTTCTGTCCTTATTTTGTGAAAGTACAAGATTTTTTACAGGTTTTGCTAAAGTAACATTTTTTAAAAGTACTTGAACAGAACTAGAAGTTTTGTAGTTGAATCTGTCTTTAGGAACCCACTCTCCAGTTTCATTTTGTACCCAATCTGTTCCAGTTTTTTCTGAATCAACTTTGATTTCAGTAGAAGTTATATCTTTAGCGTCAATTTCAGAAAGTGAGCCCAAAGACTCTTTTATAGCAAGAGCGGTTTCCATGTTTTTAGATTTTGCTGCCTGAAGGTCTAGCCCCTGATTTGTAATTGTAAAATTTAATATCATCTGGTCAACATTTACTGTTCCAGACCCGCTTACAGTTATTTTTCTGGTTTCTTCCTGTGTTTTACGAACAGAACAGGACGAAATAAGCAGTAATGATGCTGCGAGTAAAATAATTTTTTTCATAATTCCCTCTTTTTATCTTATATTTATATAAAACCTTTTTAGATATATTACACGTTTATTGGCTTCTTCCCAATAAGGACTGGCAGGATAATTATCTTTTAATTGTTCATAAGATTCTATAGCTTTTTTAATATCTTTCAAGGTAGAAGAGCTTTCATAAACCTGGCCAAGCATAAACAGAGCTTCATCTCTTTCATTTACCGAAGATGCAAGATAAGCCTGAATATTATTGTATGCTTCTTCATAATTTGAACTGTCCATAGCACTTCTGGCTTTATCTAAAAAATCTGATGCGCTTTGAGTAAAATCAAAGAATTGATTTTTATTATCTTCTGTTTTTTCTTTATTTTTTACTTCAAGTGGAGTTGAGGTTGCTGTTTTGGACTGTGTTGTATTTTCAGGTTCAGATATTTTTTGAACTGATTTTACGTTTTCATGTTCTGGTTTATTATTTTTTTCAGGTGTTTCTTTAATTATTTTAGATTCAGAAATTTCGTTCTTTGATTTTGTTTTTGTTTCATTATTTAAGTTGTCAGTTTGTGAGAAATCTGTTTGACTTTCATTCCTGTCACCTAAATTATCTTTTTTATCTTTTTTAGGAACAAAATCTGTATAAGATGGTGCTTTTACATGGACAGATGATTTTGATTTGATATCTGAAATATTTACTTCAAGATAATCATCAATGTAGATGCCTTGTAAAATGTCTTCTTTATAAAAATGAAGAATTACCTTTCCAGGTACCCTTGCAATAAGAGTAAATTTTGTATTTTCTTCTCCAAGTTTTCTTCCTGATGATGTGAGTTTTTTAGACCCGTCTGTGCACCCAAGGAAAATCCAGCCTTTTCCAGGATATTCCACATCCAAACTTTCTCCATTTTTCATTGAAACAGACCTTGATGGAATGGGTTCAGGTTTATTTTCAGAATTATCAGTTGATGAATCTTCTGTTTCATCGGTTATTTCTTCAACAGCATCAAAAGAAATTGAACTTTCTTTTATGTTTTTGTTATTTTGCTTTAATTCTTCCGTTTGATTTTTAGTGGAATTTTCTTGAGGAATTGTATCGAATGTTTCTTTGACAATATCTGATGATTTTACATCAACTTTTTCTTCTGTAGTTTCTGATTCTTTTTCTTTTTGTTCAATAACAATTATATCAAGTTCATCCAATTCTTCAGGAAAAACTTGTTCTTCCGGAACAGGTGGGGGAGGAAGAATTTCAATAATTTCTTCTGTTTTTACTTCAGGTTCATAAGGTAGTGCTTTTTCCAATACTTCGGGTTCTTCAATTGGTTGTAAAGTACTGTTAAAAGAAAGAGAGTCAGTTGGGGTATCTTCTTTTGGTAAAAGTAATTTTGTTTCTTCTTTTTCTTTTACTGAAATATTTTCATTAGTTGTGTCTTGATTTGCATCATCAATTGGCGTTGATTCTGAAGTAATTGTATCTGGAACTAGATTCTGTAATTCTTTTTCGGAAGAAACAGTTTCTGGAACTGATGCGCAGGAGAATAATATAAAAGCAGAAAATAATAAAACCGTTATTTTTACAATTTGTTTAATCACGGAGCTGCTCCTGTAATTTCAGAAATAATGCGATCATTGCTTATAGATAGGTCATTAATTTCTTTTTCTGTAGGACTTGAGAACCATTTGTTGGTCTCTTCATTTGACCATGATTTTTCAGTTTTTCTTGAAAGATTATATCCGTTTGGTACAACAGGAGAAGGTGGAACAAGAAGCTCTTCTGTAAGGGTTAATTCTCTGGTGTAATCAACACTTTCTTTTGGCTTTGAAACAGAAACAATGAGTATTATTACAGATACAATAATAATAAGTACGAGTCCACCTATTGCAAGAGAAAGAACAGTGTTTTCGATTACGTAATCCTTTACTCTGGACCAAAGGTTTTGAGCTTTTTCTTTTATATTTTGTATCAAGCCTTGAAAATCCATTACTGTTTTTCTTCCTGTTCTGCCTCAGACGGAGGATTTATGTTTTCACTGTTATCATTTTGCTCAGATGCTTTTGCTTCTTCTTCTTTCGCTTTGGCTTCTTTTTCTGCAAGTCTGGCAAGGCGTTCTTTTTCTTTTTGTTCCTTTTTTACACGTTCAATTTCCGGATCTGTAATCGTGCCGTCTTCATTATGGATGCGTTTTTCAGGTCTAGGAGGAACAACAGCACCTTCTTCAACATCAATGTCTTCATCTACAAAATGAACTTCTTCTTTGTATTTTTTGCCTGTTTTGATGTCCTCATCCAAACGGAGTGCAATGATTTTTGAAACTCCGGATTCTTCCATGGTTATACCAAGCATTGTTGAGGCACCAAGAACTGTTTTTTTGTTATGTGTAATAACAATGTACTGTGAAACATTTGCAAAACTTTCAAGGGCTGTAACAAAGCTTGTAACGTTTTTGTCATCAAGCGCCGCATCAATTTCATCCAAAAGACAGAATGGGGAAGGGCGTACTTGATATGTTGCAAAAAGCAGGGCAACAGCAGTCATAGTTTTTTCACCACCAGAAAGAAGGGCAATGTTTTCAAGTTTCTTTCCAGGAGGCTGGGCATAAATATCTATACCGCTTGAAAGGATATTTAATGGATTTGCCAGTTTAAGTTCTGCACGCCCTCCGTTAAACAGCCTTCGGAACATATTGTGAAAATTCTTTTTAATCTGATTGTAGGTTTCCAAAAACATTTCTGAAGATTTTGATTTAATTTCTTCAGAAACGCGAATTAAATTGTCCAAAGATTTTTGAGTATCTTCATAGTTTGATTTCTGCCGCTCATAACGATCTTTTACTTCATTGAATTCTTCTACAGCCATAAGATTTACAGAGCCTAAGGTTTTTAGTTCATCTTTAGCGGAATTAAGTTTTTCTCGGAGTTCCTGAGAAGGTGTAGTAATTTTGTACATCCGCTCTTCAAATTCCATAAGATCTCTGGAATACTGATCCTGATAATTCTGTTTAATGTTTTTAATATCATTTTCTGAGGAGTTCAAAGTTAGCGTCAGACGTTCATATTGCATCTGATATTTATTCTGGTCTTCCTGCTTTTTCTGGAGTGTATCACTTTTACCGGAAACACTTTTATTGCATTTTGAAATCTCGTTATCAAGAACTTCCAGTTCCTTTGCAAGTTTCTGTCCCCTATATTCAATTTCTGAAAGTTCACTCTGAATATCTTCAATTTGTTCGTTCAGTTCTTCTCCACGCTTTTGTTCGCTGAATAGTTCTTCCTCTGTTTCTTTAAGAGTATTTTGTTCTGTAGTAAGACTTCGTTTGATGAAAGTAATCTGCTGTTCACTTGCAGAAATTTGTTCCTGCATTTTAATCTGGTTTCCGTGAAGTTTGTGAAGCGTATCTTTATATTCATCTATTTTTTTAGTAAGGGTAGAGTTTTCTGAATCCAAATCAGAAATCTGCTGATTGATTTTTTCTATTTGATCAACATTTGAAGAAATCTTTGAATCAATCCCGCGCTTCTTTGTCATTACACCTTCTGGAGAGAGAAATTCTGTAATGAAAGCAGGAGATGCTGAATAATATTTATTAAGTGCTAGTGAAAGTTCTTCAAGGTTTTTATATGTTTCATCAAAAGCCTGGAAGGCTTCTTTTACATTTTTTTGGTTTTCGTCTTTAGAGGCTGCAGTATTATTTGCAGCATCACTAAAAATATCACGACGTCCTTTTACATAAACTTTAAGTTTTCCAAGAATTTCATCCAGAGACTCACGTGCCTTACGCATAGCACCTTCAGAAAATCCGGCATCTTTAAGTTTTTCATCAAGCATGCCAACAATATCTTCTGTAATGGCAGCAAGTTCTTTTTGTAAATTGATTCGTTCTTCGTTCAGTTCTTTAATTCTTGCTGAATATTCAGACGAACGTCTGTCATTTTCTGTTATTTGAAGAGAAGAAATATTGATATTCTGTTCAAAGGATTCTATGTTTTTTTGAATATCAGAAAGCTGTTTTGTTTTTTCATGAAGTGAAGCTTCCGCCTCATCAATTTCTTCATGAATATTGTCAATTCTTTCCTGAACAGCAGACTTTTTTCCTTCCAAACTGTTAATTTTTTCTTTAATTTCTGAAGAGCGGGCATTGAATTGTTTTACAAGTTCAAGTTTTCCGTTCTTTTCTTTGCCTATTGCAACTAAATCCATCTGTTTGGAATAAAGTTCTTCCTGCAGGGATTTAACTTTATCCATATTTTCAGAAATAGTGTTGTTAATTTCTTCAATTTCTGATCTTACTTTGTCTCTTTTTTCAAGGACATTTTGCAGTTCCTTTTCCTGCCGACTTTTTTCTGTTACAAATGTTTTTAGTCTTAAAAGTGTAAGATCCAAGTCTAAAGCCGAAACATCTTCTTTTAATTTTCTGTATTTAAGTGTTTTTTCTGACTGGATTTTTAGAGAGTCATAGCTTCTTTTAATTTCCGCCATGGCAATCTCTATCTGTTTCATGTTCTGGCGTGTTCGTTCAAGTTCTCGTTCTGCTTCCTGAACTTCTGCCTTACTGCGTGAAATACCCGCTGCTTCTTCAAAAAGGTATCTTCGGTCTTCCGGTTTACTGGATAGAATCTGATCAATTTTTCCCTGTTCCATAACAGAGTACGCCGCTTTACCAACACCTGTATCCATAAAAAGTTTACGGATTTCTGTTGGACCGCACTGTCGGTTATTGATAAAATATTCCTGGTCTCCGGATCTGTAAATGCGTCTTTTTATGGCAATTTCTGAGTCTTCCAACGGAAGAAGTCCGTTTTCATTTGAAAGTGTTAGCGTAACTTCTGCTGTATTTAAAGCCGGCCGGCGTTCTGTTCCGTTAAAAATAACATCTTCCATTTTTTCGGCACGAAGATTTTTTGCCCTGTTTTCGGCAATAACCCATTTAATTGCATCAACAACGTTTGATTTTCCACATCCGTTTGGTCCCAGAAGGGCAGTAATTCCTTCTGCAAAATCTATATGGGTTCTGTCAGCAAAAGATTTGAAGCCGTATATGTCAAGACTTTTTAAGAACACTTTTTTTCCTCATTACAGACAATATTACTAATATTTAATTATAGTGAAAAAAACTTGTATTAGCAAATAGAGTGTAATTTTTTGCTGTCAGGATTCTTTGTGAAATGGTTCCAGAATGGATATTATTTTTTCTTTTTTGAACAGTTTTGCGTAATCCCATGCACTCATGCCCATGGCATCTTTTATGTCTGGGTCTGCCCCGTGTTCTGCAAGAAGTTTTACTATATCAATTTTATCAGCACCTACGGCCAGAACAAGATTTGACTGACCTTCTTTACAGATAGTGTTCAGTTCGGCACCTTTTTTTATAAGATATTCAGTGATTTTTTTATTTCCCCGCCAAACTGCATCCATCACAGGTGTATACCCACGATCCTGAGATTCTGTATTTACTTCCGCTCCATGTTCAACAAGCCAGGAAACAATTTCTTCGTTGTCTGTGCGAACAGCAATGTTCAACATTGGAGTTCCGTCTTTATCTCTTGTGTTTATGTTCATTCCGGCAGATAGAAATAACTGGCAAATATTAAACAGCCCCTTTGATATGTACTCTGCAAAACAATCTGAAGTAAATGGAATTCCACGATTAAGCAGCGTTTTTTCAGCAGTATATTTAGCTGCAAGATTTGAAAGAATGCTGTAGTATTTTTCAAGGTTTTCTATAAAATCTTTTGTATTTTTGTATACTTTAATATTATCTCTTGGACCCGCTGTAAAATCCATTAAAAAAGAACTGTTTGTTGCTAACGGTATTTTTGATGCTGTACAGTATCCTTCCAGGGAAAATAACATGGCACATGTTTCTGGATTTTCAAAATCCTTATTATCTGTAAGAACAATAACGTCTGTAATATCGAAGATGTTATTTGACCATTTGTTAAAGTCAGATTTTGAAAAAGTATAGGTAAGAACTTGTGTTTGAGAATCAAGATTTTTAATTGTTTCAGAAATTGTTTTAAGTTCGGGTTTATTATTTGAAAGAATCAGCCATTTCATATCATTTTTAATTATAGCAATCTAATAGCAGAAAACAAGAGAGATTTTTTATTTT
>JABUUX010000306.1 GCA_021442965.1 Treponema sp. | reverse complement strand
GTTCTTTACGCCCTTGCTTATCCACAGGTTGAACCGACTATGGGATATATTCCTGGATTAAAAGCATTTGTTGCTGCAGTTCTTGGAGGCATTGGTTCCATTCCAGGTGCTATGTTCGGCGGTGTCATTCTTGGAACTGCAGAAACCATGACAAAAGCATATCTTTCATCACAGTACGCTGATGTTATTTCATATTCACTTCTTATCATAATCCTTCTAGTAAAACCTACGGGAATTTTTGGTAAGAAACGCACTGTTAAGGTATAGGGGGAGATATGAAAAATACATTCATAAGAAATACACTGATTCTTTCAGGAGTTGCTGCTTTTTGTATTATCGTACCAACAGTCCTTATAAATTTTGGTATTATTGACGCCTATGTAGCACAACTTCTTACACTTTCGGGTGTGAATGCCATTATGGCTTTAAGTGTAAATATCATCTGTGGAATTACAGGTCAGCTTTCTTTAGGACAGGCAGGATTTATGGCAATTGGCTGTTATGCAACTGTTCTTCTTACAGAAGCCGGCATCCCTCTTCCAGTTTCTGTAATTCTAGCAGCCCTTATTTCGGCCTTTCTGGGATTTCTTATTGGATTTCCGGTACTAAAACTTGAAGGTGACTATCTTGCAATTGTAACTCTGGCATTTGGGGAAATCATCTCTAAACTTCTAATTAATCTTAAAAATATTACAGGCGGGCCAAACGGCAAACAGTTTGTTACAAGTCTTTGTCTGAATCCTACACTTGCGTATCTTGTTATCATTTCTTCACTGGTCGTAATAATCGTTCTTATTCAAAATTTTATACGCTCTTCTTATGGACGTGCAATCCTTGCAGTTCGTGAAGACGAAGTAGCCGCAAACAGTTCTGGAATTCCAATTTTTAAATACAAAATGCTGGGCTTTGTAATTGCATCTTTTATTGCAGGAATTGGCGGAGCTCTTTACGTTATGCTTATCGGATTTGTAAAACCAGATCAGGCTTCGTTCACAAAAAGTATAGACTATCTGATTTATGTAGTACTTGGCGGAATGGGCTCCACTACCGGTTCTGTTCTGGCTGCATTTGTTCTTACAATCCTTCAGGAAGCACTCCGCTTTCTTAAAGATTTCCGTCTTCTGGTTTACCCGGTTGTTCTGGTAATAGTAATGCTGTTCAGACCTCAGGGCCTTTTAGGTACTAAAGAAATGTCTTTCATAAAATCATTTGAATGGATAAAAAAATTATTTTGCAGACAGGAATCAATAACAGCAGAGTCTTTTACAGAAACTCAGGAGGCTGAATAATGAACGAATCTAAAACTGTACTTAAAGCTTCTGATATTTCTATCGTTTTTGGCGGATTATGTGCCGTAAGTAATTTCTCATGCGAAATAAAAGAGGGTGAACTTGTAGGGCTCATTGGTCCTAATGGTGCTGGAAAAACAACAGTATTCAATATGCTTTCGGGAGTATACACCCCTACAAGCGGGCAGATTACATTTACAGATAGAAATGACAAAATTCACATTACAAACAAAAAATCCCCTGCAAAATTAAACAAACTTGGCATTGCCAGAACATTCCAGAATATCCGTTTATTTGGAAGTCTTACGGTTGCAGATAATATCCGAATTGCACTACACAACCAGCGTATCTCTAATTCAATAGAAGCCCTTCTTCGTCTTCCTCGTTTCCTGCGTGATGAAGAATTGATGAATCAGAAAGTTAACCGCTTTTTGGAAGTTGTTAACCTTTCTGATAAGAAAATGGAACTGGCCAAAAACCTTTCATACGGAGAACAGCGCCGTTTGGAAATTGCACGAGCACTAGCTTCACATCCAAGGCTCCTGCTTTTGGACGAACCTGCCGCCGGGATGAATCCTCAAGAAACAGACGAATTAAGATTTATGATTGAAAAAATTCGTGACGAATTCAAACTTACCGTTCTTCTAATTGAACATGATATGAAATTTGTTATGGGAATTTGTGAACGAATTATGGTTTTGGATTACGGAAGAATTATTGCTGAAGGACTTCCTGATGAAATTAAAGCAAATCCTCAGGTAATCAAAGCTTATCTTGGAAATTAAGGACGGGAAGTTTATGTTAAACGTTGAAAATTTAGTAGTTAATTATGGCGCCATCAATGCGTTAAAAGGTATTTCCTTCAATGTAAACAAAGGTGAAATTATTACGCTCATAGGTTCTAACGGTGCTGGAAAAACAACAACACTCCACGCCATCTCTAACATCATTAAAAAACAGAGCGGAACCATTTCATTTATGGGCGAAGATATTACAAAAATGGCACCTGATAAAATTGTTACAAGGCATCTTGTTCAAGTTCCTGAAGGACGCCGCATCTTTCTGAATCTTTCTGTAAAAGAAAATCTGGAACTTGGGGCTTTCCTTAGAAAAGATAAAGCAAACATTAAAAGAGATATGGAACGCGTTTATGAATATTTCCCTCGTATGAAAGAACGCATAAAACAAAATGCAGGAACTCTTTCTGGAGGAGAGCTTCAGATGCTGGCAATGGGACGTGCACTTATGGCACAGCCTGATTTACTCCTTTTGGATGAACCTTCTATGGGGCTTGCCCCTATTCTGGTTTATGAAATTTTTCATATTATTCAGCAGATTAATAAAGACGGAACAACGATCCTTTTAGTTGAGCAAAATGCCATGAAAGCACTTTCAATTGCAAACCGTGCTTATGTACTTGAAACAGGAGAAGTTACCAAAAGCGGTAATGCGCAAGACCTTCTTACTGATCCTGCAGTAAAAGCCGCTTACCTTGGTGGCTGACCCAAAAAAAATGGCTGTCTTTTTAGGGGACAGCCATTTTTTTTATGCAACTAAGAAAGCCATAGTTATTTCAGGTCCAAAAAGGAAAATTGGTGTAAGAATAGAAAAAATAATTCTAACTACTTTATTTTCTACTACACGAAAAAATTCTATTTCCCATAGATAAGTCGAAATCAGAAGAAGCACTATTCCTATAAGAAACCCTATTGCATAAGGAGTTCCCAAAGCAATTTCTTTATTTGAAGAAGTAATCACCATAAGGACAGTAATCAATACAATCTGAAGAACTAAAACTGCCAGAATATAAAAAGGAATAAGAAGTTTTTTTATATTTTTCTTTGCTTCTGTAAAACCCGGCTTGTCTTTGAAATAAAGCAGTGTGCCCGGAATGCCAAGCAAAAACTTATAAATTAAAGAAATAGCCACAGGGTAAATAAATATTTCCTGACTTGGGAATGAAAAAACCATAAGGGAAACAACAACAGAAAAAATCCAGAGTACAATATATGTTTTGCTTTTTGTCATAAAACCATTATCTCACATTTTGCAAAAAATACAAATCAGTCAGAGGTAAGTTTGTAAAAAAGACCCGTGCAACCTGCCCAAATATCACTGAAGGTTTCGTCAAAGTTTCCTGTATACCAGGGGTCTGCAATTTCCTTTATACTTCCACCATTGTATGGTATATGTCCGCCAGTGTATTCTGGTGCATATTCTAAAAGTAAGTGGATTTTTTCTTTGTAATCATTCCCAAACAGGCGATTAAGTCCCCAAAGATTTTCATAATCCATAGCAATGATCAAATCATTGTTTTCACAGTCAGAACGAGTTATGCGTCTTGCAGCACGCCGTGAAAAAGGAATTCCCTCTTCGCGTAATTTTTGTTTTGTACCAGGATGTGTGTCATTTCCTATTTCTTCAAGACTTGTTGCTGTAGAATCTATTATAAAATCAGAATCACGTCCCTGTTCTTTTACAATATGCTTCATTACAAATTCTGCCATTGTTGACCGGCAAATATTTCCGTGACACACGAACATAATTTTCATTCGTTTTCACCTTCAAGTTTTATCTTAAGCTGAACATTTTTTCTGTCACGTCGAACTGTAACCAAAACTGTGTCTCCGGGTCTTTTTGCCTCAAGTGCCAGATAATAATCTGCCAATGAAGTAACTGCGGTATTATCAATTTTTGTAATTACATCCCCACCCAAATAAATAACATTACGACGGTTGCCATAGTACACAGCTTCAGAGCCTCCCCTTAAACCGCCTTTTTCGGCAAGCGAACCTTTTCCTACATTAGAAACAAGCATTCCGGTTGTAACATCAATACCCGCATACTGAGCAATACGCGCACTCATCTGAACAACAGATATATCCATTGTTCCACGCCTTACCTTTCCGTACTTTAATAAATCGTTCACAACCCTTACTGCAGTTTCTGCAGGGACAGCAAAACCAACTCCGGCAGAACTGTTTGAATTTGAAACAATCATTGTATTAATGCCTATCATGCGACCATTTGTATCTAAAAGAGGGCCGCCAGAATTCCCTGGATTAATAGCGGCATCAGTTTGAATCATATTATTAATAATACGTCCCGTAGCGGAATCTTTTAAAGGACGTCCAAGACTGGAAATAATTCCTGTTGTCATCGTTCTGGCAAGACCATAAGGATTTCCAATAGCAATTACTTTCTGTCCCACTTTAAGACTCTGAGAATCTCCAAACTGGATTGTATCTAACGTTACACCTTCTGGAGGATCAAATTTAATTACTGCTAAATCGCTGTCTGCATCCTGCCCAACAACTTCGGCTTCATACTGAGTTCCGTCAGAAAGGGAAACGTAAATCTTAGTTGCATTCTGAATTACATGAACATTGGTCAGGATATATCCTCTTTTATCGATTATAGAACCTGACCCTGATCCTCCGTTCTGAACGTAAGGTTCCAAAAACCAGTCATAAGCCACAACCTGTGTATTAATGTTTACTACTGCATCACTGCATTTTTCGTAAACCGAAATATTCTGAAGTTCATCCTGAGTATACTTAACAGAATCACTAACCGTATATGAATTCAAATTATCTTCAAATACTGGAGGTTCAACTGTGTCCAGAGAGTCAGCTTCTGACGTATTTAAAGTATACGCATCTTCTGAATCGGTCAATTTTTCATTAGAATTCGTATCCGATTTTTTTGTTAAACTTGGACTAATAAAAATAAAACACATTGCACAAAGTGCTGCTGTAACAAGAATTGAAATTAGTGCGGTTCTTACAACCTGTCCTATTGAATATAATCTCATATTTTATCCTTTCTTTTAATCAGAAAATAAGTGAAATACCAACTTTTGCTTTACTGTTTGTTTTTGAAAAATCTAAACATGTATCAGCTCCAAACCCCACAGTAAGCATTACCATTCCTCTTCCTGTAAGAAGATTCATTTCCCCTCCGTAGCTCACCACAGATAAAGCATAAGAGCCTGATGAAGAAATAAGAAATGCTGATTTATTACCAAAACTAAAATTATATGAACCGTATAAATTAATACTAAAAACATTCACCGGCTTCATTGATATTACAAGTCCTGCTTCCAAAAGATTTGCATTTTCTTTTAAGGAACCAGTATAACAGAAAGCCCTGTACTGACCTGATGCGGTCAGGCTGTACCAGTCAGATGAAAATCCTGCCATACCCCCCAGCCCAAGCCCGCAGCCGTTATCTACACCAGGGAAAATTTTAGCAGTGTCCAGGGAAGAAAATTTTTCAGAAAAACCTAATAATCCGCCCCAATGAAATGTTGCTCCATACGAAAAATAAGTTTTATCTTTGATTTTTATAGAATCAAAAACTTTTGCATCTGTGCTTAGAAAACTACCATGGCGGTCATCCTTTTTTTGAAAGTAAAGAAAATTCACTCCAAATTCAAAATTTTCAAAAGGTACTCCATGAAACGAAAGTGCACAATCAACCCTGTCAAATTCACTGTTACCCTTGGACGTTATATTTAAAAATGAAGGACCTCCCTGAAGCGAAACCATATACTGTCGCATTCCGTTTGGATCAATTGCAGGAAGATGACCTGCTCCAAGTCCTGAAAGCGTGGCACTTAAAAGCGGAAAAACCAGTCTGTGATTGATTGTAATTGTATCTTCAAAAAAATACGTATTATCTTCTGTATCAGTTAAATAAATTATTACATCGTAATCTCCGTCAGGGAGATCATTTCCTTCATGGTCTTTTCCATCCCACTCATAACTCTGATTCCAATAAGTAAATGTAGGAAATTTATAATAGATTACATTTTCATCATGACCTTGCGGGGAAATATAAAGTTCCGCACTTCCTGTAGCAGAGACAGAAAAACTAATTCCCGTTCTTCCTACAGCACCGTAATAATCTGGGTTGATGGTATATTTATCAATAGTAAACCCCCATGCACTAAAACTGCACGGAATAAACTCAGGATCTATTTCTACAGTGCCATACCCCGGAAGATAAAAATCTTCATCTATGTCTTCATAATTAAAACGTCTGATTTTAAGTGTATGTTCCCCCATTATCATATTAAATTTTGAATAATTACTGACTTCGCTATCATCAATATAAACATAAGCATCGGACGGGATATTTTTTAATCGAATAGTTCCTTCTATCGGGGTCAAACTAAATTCATAAGTTATAGCAACCCCTGCTCGTACTTCTATCCAGGTACTGATATCACAATAATATTCCTTACAAAGCTTAAGTTTATAACGGCCGGGACGAAGATTTTTAAGAGTCAGTTTTGTATATCCCTGATAATTTCCGTTAATATAGACCTCTGCATTACTTACATTTGTTTTGATAATAATGCATGTATCTCTTTCATTATCCAGTTCTTCCTCTGAATAATAATCTGTTCCGTAATAACTGTTTGTATCTTTTTTACCTTTACGACCTTTGTTATCGTCATCAACAATAATAAAAGGATCTGCAAAAATAAAAGAGGAACAAATAATTCCGGAAATAAACAGACACAAGAATCTTCTTAAATTTCTCATACATAAAATTATACTTTATTGTCCTTCACTGAACAATAAACCATTCTCCATAAAGCTGAAGTGATCATTGCAGTCAATTATTATGTGATCCAAAATAGGAATCCCGATAATCTTTGAGGCATCAATCAATTTTTTTGTAGTCCGAATATCAGCATCAGATGGTTCTACATTTCCCGAAGGATGATTATGACACAGGATAATAGCGGCCGCATTCTCTTTTATTGCAACAGAAAAAACTTCACGCGGGTGTATAATTGTTGCATTGAGTGTACCAACCGAAATACATGTCACCTGTATTATTTCATGCCCTCCATTCAGCGTGACACACAAAAAATGTTCCTGTTTTTTCATTGCATAATTCTGCACGTAAGGTAAAAGTTCCACCGCAGACCGAATACAAATCCCTTGAAACGAAGTTTTCCTTCGCCCCAGTTCTACAGCCGCCGCTACCGCAAGAGCTCTGCTTTCACCCATCCCCTTTATAGAACTTAGATTTTTAATCAGTGTTTCTTTTGTACTTTCGTCAATCCTGTCATTAACACGATCCGCCAGTTCCCTAATAGGGCAGCCTTTTATACCATTCCCTAGAATCATCATCAAAAGTTCTGTGTCTGTAGGAAAATCAAGTCCGTTTTTAAGAGTCAGCTCTCTAATATCTGGTTTTTCTTCTTTAGTCATCACTTTACTAACATCTTTTTTTTTCATTTTTAGGAAAGAAAATTTAAAAAAATCCGAAAATTTAATCATGAAACACAAGATATTATCAATTTTTACACTTTTAACACTTATTTTTTCTGGCTGTAAGACAACCCAGAGTCTTCCTAAAACTGAACCTAAATCCATTTCCAGAAACCTTTCAGATTCTCCGGTTATGACAGCCGAAGAACTCTACCTTTATTTTATGAGTCAGAATCCTGAAGCCGACCGCGAAATGATAATACGCTTGAGTAAATATTACATTGAAGAA
>JABUUX010000177.1 GCA_021442965.1 Treponema sp. | reverse complement strand
CTTTACAAAGACGCTGTAAAAAACCGCTGGCTCATCGGAGCTGAAATCCCTTCTGATGTTGCAGAACTTACAGTGCAAGATGCAAACGATGCTTCAAAAGCACTTGGAAAATGTAAATTCGTTTTTTCTGCTCTGGAAATGGGGAAAGACGAAATCAAAGCTCTGGAAGAAGCATACGCTGCAGAAGGAATTCCTGTAGTTTCAAACGCTTCTGCAAACCGCTGGACAGAAGATGTTCCAATGCTCGTTCCTGAAATCAACTACTCTCATCTGGACGTAATAGAAGCACAGAAAAAACATCACGGCTGGGATAAAGGATTCATCGCTGTAAAACCAAACTGTTCGCTTCAAACATACATGATGCCTCTTCACGCTCTTATTATGGCAGGTTACCCTGTTAAAAGAATGATTGTTACGACACTTCAGGCTACATCTGGAGCAGGTTATCCTGGTGTTCCGTCTTTCGATATGATTGATAACATCGTGCCGTTCATCGGCGGTGAAGAAGAAAAGACAGAAAAAGAATGTCTGAAAATTTTAGGAACTGTAAAAGACGGAAAGATTGTAAATGCAAAACTTCCACAGGTTTCTTCAACTTGTACACGTGTTCCTGTTGTAGACGGACACACTGCCTGCGTATCTCTTGAGTTCGATCTTCCTGCAAACAAAAAACCAAGCCTTGAAGAAATTGAAAAAGTTTGGACTTCATACTCTTCACTCCCTCAAGAACTTAATCTTCCTTCGGCTCCGGAACACGCAATCGTTGTACGCCACGAAGACAACCGCCCGCAGCCACGCCGCGATCGTGAAACAGAAAAAGGCATGGCTTGTGTTATCGGACGCCTTCGCCCATGTAATGTATTTGACGTAAAGTTTGTAGCACTCAGTCACAACACAAAACGCGGGGCCGCCCTAGGTGGAATTCTTAATGCAGAACTTCTTAAAGCAAAGGGTTTTTTCGATAAACTTTAGAATTTGTTAATTCACGTTTAAAAGAGAAAAGCCTGCTTGTACAGAAAAACTTCTGAACAAGCAGGCTATTTTTTTTACCGCTACATATGCTTTAAAAATCCATCTATCTCACTACGTACTCTTTTTAAAAAATTTAATTCCATACTAAGCGCATATCCGTCAGGAAAATGTAAATATAAATACTCTCTGTTTAGTAAAAGTTCTTTTAATATTTTATAGCGATTTTCTTCTTCCATTTTGATTTCACCAGAAAGAATACTTTTTATTCTGTTAAGAGCGATTTTTTCTTTGTCTAAAAAATCATTTACCGTACATTTATTTTCTTTACTGCAAGTAATTTTTTTTAGTTTCCAGTTATTTATAATACTTTCAGAAATTTCATTTATCTGTTCCTGAACCTGACGGAATGTTTCTGCATAACTCTTTAGTATTGGAGTTGAAAAAGGTAAATCTTTATTTTGTTTAGAAATTAAAACATTCTGGCTATAGCAGGAATAAAAGTTTTCTATTCCAATCAGCCTGTTTGATTTTTTTATCTGGCGGTTATGAGCTGGAGTTCCACGAGCATGTGTTTTTCCTTTACTGTATGCAAAATCAAGTCCATAAACATAAACAGGAACTGTATTATTTTTCCTAAACAGATGTGCCAGAATATAAGCTGTTATTCCTACAGACCCCATAGCTGGAACTACAGGGGGGAAAAAGTTTTCCGCTTTTAAGTTTTCAAAAAAACTGTTAGAAGCATATTCTGTGGCATAAAAAGATATTTGATTTTTAGGAAAGTTTTTTCCTGCAACATGCGGAAGAGAACATAAACTTTGAAAGATTTGCACTCCCTCAAATGCGGCTTTTCTGACTCCAATAAAACTTTGGCATATTACACTCTGTGCTTCATCTACAACAATACCGTTGGGTATAATATTATTTGCATTTAGCATTTGAAATGCAGTGTCTGCACAAAGAATAAAAGGATTCTTTGCTTCCTTGCAAATTTCTATGCCTTTTTCTGCACTTTCCCCCGAACCAAAAACAAAAATATCCCTTTCTACCGAACCAATAAAATAATTCAATTGTTTTGTATTATCTATATCCCTTAAATTCAAAAACATATTTCTGGAATATTTCCTACCAAATTTGGCAAGAGTAAACCGATTTGTCCAGAATTGCTTTATAGAAGAAACGCAGGCTGATTCTAATTTATTATAAAACTCGGGATGAAACTGAAATCCGCTTGAAAAATCCAGTCTTATAACCCTTCTGAATCTACCAGCTAATGATATTTTTTTTCCACACTCAAAACAGTAATCATTTTTTTGAAGAATTACAGGAAGATTTAACATTTCATATTTAGAAAGAAATATACATCTGACATCATCCAAATAATTATCAAGTGTTCTGTTTTGCATAATAAAAGCAGATAATTCTGTATCGTATTCACAGAAAAAAAGAACAGTATCTTTTGGAATTTTATTCAGCAGTTCTTTAATACCGTAATCAAGAACGGCGGAAAAACAAAGTAAAACAGACCCCGGAAGAATATCCATAGATTGAATTTTACCAAGAATTCCTTTAGAAGGATTGTATTTTGAATAGAGAAGCTTTCCTTCATGTATAACAGAAAAGCCCTGCCCGGTTTCAACCAGACAGGGCTTTTGATTTTTTACTTCAGTCAATTTTATAAACTGTATTCCCGTTAGTTCATATTATTGTAATAAGTAGTAATAAAGTTATTCTTCAATTTTGGACTGTTCATAAGTGCACTTGATGCAGCTTCCTGATCATAAGAACCAATTTCATCTAAAACTGTTGCATCTTCAGTTTCTACATTTTCTTCAGAAGTACAGTTAAGAACAATTACCATTTCACTCATTACAACCGGTTCTGAAAAGTCACCAACCTTTGTAGAAAAAGCTTTTGTAAGGAAATCTTCACTATTAGGAGCTTCATAAAGTCCTTGTGTATTTGACGGAACCGCCCCAGCAACCGAAACATTACCATAGTTCAAAGGGAATGTACCGAGTGTAGATTTTGTAACTCCAGCCTTTTCACAGGCAGAATCAATTCCATTTACTCTTGCGTCAGCTATTAATTCATTTGCTTTTCCAATAAAGTAATTTTCAATTACACTTGTTTCATAAGACGAAAGATAATTATATGCAACTGTTGAAAGATCTTCATCAAGATTATCAGCAGCTACAGAATCTCCATCAACACGGAAAACAGCATATCCCATTTTTGTTTCTAAAGGCTTACTGAGTTCGCCTTTTGCAAGTACAGTAAGAGCCAAGAATTCATTGCTATCATTCAGCATATTTTCAAGCTGATATGCATAAGATGAAGTAAGTTTTCCTTCCGGGTTTCCATAAGACTTTGTTGAATATTCCTGAACTGCATCTTCAAATACAATTTCTTCGGAATTAAGTCTCTTAAGAACTTTATTTGCTTCATCCTGTGTTGCAACAGTAATTACAGACATATCAAATTTTGTGAATTTTTCTGAATGTGCTTTTGCATAAGCAGCTTTTTCTTCTTCAGGATAATCATCAAGTTTAAACTGAATCATATCAAAAGAACGTTTTGTAGTATCAAAAGAAGCCAGAAAATCAAGTTCGGCTGTTGATTCTTTAATTCCGTAAAGAGCATCTTCACCAACATATTCATCTCTTGAACCAAAGTTATCAGCATTAAAACGGTCTTTAATGAGAGTTGTTTTAATTGTTTCTGCCATTTTGGTAACTTCTTCCTGTGGTGTCTGATTGTAAAGTTTTTCGCTGAATTTTCCGTTACTGTCGGCAAAAGAACGTCTAAGGATACGGTTTACAGCTGAAGAAGGAATCTTATATCCACTTTCTTTTACAGCTTCTTCTGCTGCAAAATCACCTACTGTTGCATTAAATGCATATTCATAAATAGTATATGTACTAACTTTATATCCAATCTGATTGAAAGTCTGTCCGTATTGTGCAACATTATTCATCATTTTGGAATTCGGCTCATTGGTAATGGCTTTTCCATTGTAAGTTCCAAAAGTCAATACGTTTTTGGAAGAATCATCTTTTACCATAGCCGGCACTACTACAAATACAAAGGCACAAATCAAAAGAATAATCATTGTACCAATTGAATAACCCAATTTTTTCATTTTCTAGTCCTTATTTTTGTGTAATAATAGTAAAATATTTTAACATTTAGGCATACAGCTGTCAATGTTTCACTAATTACTGTAAATTTATTAATTCTTTTCTTCTTTTTAATCTTCGTATCATATTGACATAAACCTTTCTCTGATTTACATTTTTTATAGAAAATTTATTTTCAGGGGATTTATATGTCTTGTGAAACAGTTACCGAAGATATGGAAGTTGGAATGTCTTTTCTGTTAGATGACGAATACGACAATTTTGGTGCTGATGATTATGATGATTTCGACATGGAAGATGATGATACCCTGAACGACTTTGATGAAGATTCTGATTTGTACGATGACGACTACTCTGATGATGATGCAGACGATTACGATGAACCTTACGACGATGTAGAAGCGGAATCAGGCTACTCTTTTAGAACTCCTGACGGCGAAGAACTTTATGACGAAGATGATGCCTTCTTTGAAGAAGACGACGGCGAAGAAGATTTATAATCCCCTTTAAAATCTTTTTAATTCTTATTTTTTAGATGATTTAGCATAAGACTGAATGCACTGTCAGGCTGTTTAAGCATTTTTGACCCTCTGGTGATTTTACAAAGCGACATACTGTACTTTTTTGCAATATCACGCTGAGTAACTCCACTGTCCAAATCTTTTACCAGCTGCCACCGTTTTGCAAAATCCACAAGTTCAGTTTGGGTAAAAAGAGACTCAAAAAAATCATATATAAAATTTTCATCGTTATTCTCTGCAATCAAAGAACACAATTCCTTAAGATTATCTTCAACAAAATTTTCCGGAAGATTCTTAAATTCACTGTTTTGGGGCATAAAACTTTTTCTCTTTCAATTCTTAAACTTTCTGGTCATCTTCACAAAAAAAATCAGACTTGGGAGCATCACACACAGGACAAAGCCAGTCTTCCGGAATATCTTCCCATAGAGTTCCTGCAGGAATATTTCTTTCAGGTTCCCCTTTTTCATTGTCATATTCATAACCACAGATGTCACAAATGTACTTTTTCATAGAAACAATTTTATCACAATTTCTTAGTGCTTACAAATAAAAAAAGGGGTGTACAATTTTTGATGTACACCCCGCATAATCAATTCATTTTTAACTATTTACTGATTTTGTAAGTACCTGTTGTAATAGTACCACCGTTTGAATAGATATCAAAGTTTATGGTTCTGTCAACATTTGCCAGTGCTTCATAGAATTCCTTAACATTGTTTACAGATTTTCCATTTACTCCTGTAATCACGTCATTATTTCTAAGACGCAAAGCGGCAGCCGGTGTTTTTTCCTGAATATTTGAAACAACTATACCTTTTACTTTTTTATCTGTTATATCCAAATCTTTTTTAATGTCATCTGTAAGCGGTGTTGCAATGAATCCAGGCCAGAGTTTGTTATTTGCATTAACAACTTCATCTGTTCGTTCTTCAATCTTTACATTTACAGAAGGCTGTTTTTTTCCTCCGCGAATAACAGTAAATTTGGCAGTTGTTCCTGCCTGAAGATTTCCAACATCACGAACAAGCTGATTTACAGATTTTACAGTTTTACCATTCAGTTCAATAATGTAGTCACCAGGTTTAATTCCACATTTATATGCCGGAGAACCGATAAATACTTCTGCTGCAAAAGCACCTTCCATATCGGCTACACCAAGGTCTTCTTTAAATTCCTGTGTTATTTCCAGTAGTGAAACCCCAACCCAGCCATATTTGATTTTTCCACCTGAAATAAAAGAATCTATAGCATTTTTTACGTTGTTGATAGGAATAGCAAATCCAAGTCCCTGTGAACCACCCGACTGTGAAGCAATCCATGTATTAATGCCGATTACTTCACCATAAATGTTTACAAGAGGTCCACCCGAGTTACCCTGGTTGATTGCGGCATCGGTCTGGATAAAGTCACTTATACTTCCAATGCCTGAACCGTCGCGACCAACGGCACTTACAATTCCCTGTGTTACAGACTGTGCATATCCCAATGGAGCTCCAAAAGCCATACAGATATCGCCAGCCATTACATCATCAGAGTTTCCAAGCGGTGCCACCGGGATTTTTTTATCTGAAGACTCAAAAGAAACCAGAGCAATATCGATTCTTTCATCTGCTCCTACAAGTTTTGCTTCAAATTCACGACCATCATTCAGTTTTACAGAAATTTTGGTAGCCCCGCCTGCAACATGATTATTTGTAAGCACATAAATTGTATTTCCGTCACGGCGGACAATTACACCGGAACCCAAACCTTTTGATTCATACTGCTGTTTTCCACCATTTTCTGGATTTCCAAAGAAAAAGAAAGGAATATTCTGGAACGGATTTTGTACTGTTTTTGTTTCAGTTACGTCCACTTCAACTACTGCAGGAAGCATTTCTGAACTGATGGAACGGAATGCGTTCTGAAGAGTTTCTATCCCTGCTATATCTGTTTTTACCTGTTTTCTTGGTGGATCTGCAAAAAGAGAAACAGAAACTACTGCACTAAGCATGATGCCGGATAAAATTTTTAACATTTTCTTCATATTAATACCTCGTTATTAAAAAATGTCTGTTCATCTAATATAATCAAATTTCATAAAAAGAGTTACATTTTTAATATATTTTTATTGATTGTTTTTATAGTTTAAATCTGTAAGTACTTCTGTATGATCTTCAAACACTGCAACGGTATGTTCTTCGTGGCAGGATACTTTTCCATCTTTTGTCACTACTGTCCAGCCGTCAGACTTAACATCTACTTCAGGAACACCTAGATTAATCATCGGTTCCAGAGCCAGAACCATTCCGGGTTTTATTCTAGGATTTCCGCCGTTAAAATAAGGATCATTTGGAATACTTGGGTCTTCATGTACTTCAAGCCCTACCCCATGACCGCAATAATCATAAACAACACCGTACCCGTGCTTTTCATGCGCTATTTCGTAAACAGCACGGGAAATGTCTTTTACACGGTTCCCTACAACACAGGCTTTTATAGCAGCGTCCAGACATTCTTTGGTAACTTCATGAAGTTTTTTTACTTCCGGAGAGCATTCGCCAATCTGTACACTGTGTGTAGTATCGCTTATGTAACCGTCCATATCGATTCCAACATCAATTGAAACCAGATCTCCGTCTTTTAGAATACGTTTTTTAGAAGGAAGACCGTGAATAACTTCATCATTTACACTTATACAAACGGCTCCCGGAAAATCTTCACGGAACCATGCAGGCTTTCCTCCGTGAGAAATAATGTAATTCTTAAAAAGATTGTCTACATCCTTTGTGGACATACCAGCCTTAATCTGTGGTAAAAGTTCATTGAACATGTCGGCAGTTACGTGGCAAACCTTGCGGATACCTTCTATCTGCTCTTCATTTTTTATAAGTATCATAGAAATATTGTAATGTTTTGTAATAAAAAAACAAAGATATGGAAAAAAAAGCCGCAAAGAACATTCTGGGAGTTCTTTGCGGCTATGCTTCATATAACAGAAAGCTATTCAGTTATTTCTGCATTTTTAGTCTCTTCGACTGCTTCTGGTTTTGTTTTTGGAATCACAAGATTCAGAATAACTCCTACAACAGTGGCAAGTGCAACACCGCCTAGAGCGAAGTTGAAGCTTGAACCAATCTGGAACTGGAGAGTTGCTCCACCGATTCCAAGAACGAGAATTACTGAAGAAATTGT